>JAYWDL010000085.1:0-7453 GCA_043779865.1 Polaromonas sp. | reverse complement strand
CCATCAACCCGCGTTTGCACCCCGACCAGATTGCCTGGATAGCCAACCACGCCGAAGACCAGGTGCTGTGTTTTGACCTGAGCTTTTTGCCGCTGGTGCAGGCGGTGCATGCCAGAGCTGGCACCATCAAACACTACATCGCCCTGTGCGATGAAGACAAGCTGCCCAAAGATTCAGGTGTGCCGAATCTCATCAGCTATGAAAAGTGGATCGCAGTGCAGCCCAGCACCTACAAATGGCCTAGTTTTGACGAAAACACCGCGTCAAGCATGTGCTACACCAGCGGCACCACGGGCAACCCCAAGGCTGCGCTGTACAGCCACCGATCCAGCACGCTGCACGCCTACGCGGCTGCGCTGCCCGACGTGATGAGCCTGTCGGCACGTGACGCCGTGCTGCCAGTGGTGCCCATGTTTCACGTCAATGCCTGGGGCATTCCGTACTCGGCCGCGCTTGCGGGTGCCAAGCTGGTGTTTCCCGGTCCGGTGCTCGACGGCAAGTCGGTGTATGAGCTGATGGAGGCGGAAAAAGTCACCTACGCCGCCGGTGTTCCTACCGTGTGGCAAATGCTGCTGACCCACATGAAGCCGCAAGGCCTGCGGTTTTCAACATTGCGCCGCACGGTGATTGGCGGCTCGGCCTGTCCGCCCGCAATGATCCAGGCCTTTAATGACGACTACGGCGTGGAGGTGCTGCATGCCTGGGGGATGACCGAAATGAGTCCGCTGGGCACGATGTGCACACTCAAGAACAAGCACGACAGCCTGCCCGCCGACGAAAAAATGAAAATACGCCTGAAGCAGGGGCGGGCGATTTATGGTGTCGATATGAAAATTGTCGATGAGGCAGGCAAGGAGCTGCCATGGGATGGCAGGACTTATGGCGACCTATTGGTTAAAGGCCCCTGGGTGGTGCGCGAGTATTACAAAGGCGAGGGCGGCGATCCGCTGGTGGACGGCTGGTTCCCGACCGGAGACGTGGCAACCATAGATGCCGATGGCTACATGCAGATCACCGACCGCAGCAAGGATGTGATCAAGTCGGGCGGTGAATGGATCAGCTCGATTGATATTGAAAACATTGCGGTGGCGCATCCGGCAGTGGCCATGGCGGCATGTATTGGCGTAGCCCATCCCAAGTGGGATGAGCGTCCCATTATTGCCGTCGTCAAAAAACCGGGTATGGATCTTACCCGCGAGGAATTGATCAGGTTTTACGACGGCAAGACGGCCAAATGGCAGATTCCCGATGATGTGGTGTTCGTTGACGCGATTCCGCTGGGCGCGACCGGCAAGATGCTCAAGACCCGGCTCAGGGAACTTCTCAAAGATTACAAATTGCCTGGCTGAACTGCCGACAGAGTCGCCGAAGTGATAGCTGCGCCCACTTTCTAGGGACAATCCCTGAGCGGTGTTCTGTACAAAACTTGTACGCTCATGACGTCAACAAACGAAGGAGACACGCAGTGAAATTTACTATCAAGTCTGTAGCGGCATGTGTAATGCTTGCAAGCGCCTCAATCGCTTTTGCTCAAAAAGGTGAGACCGTCAAGATTGCCATGATCGAAGGCCTGTCGGGGGCCTTCGGCAACGTGGGCCAGAACCAGCTGAAAAACTGGCAATTCATTTCCGAACGTCTCAATGGCGCCAAAAATGCTGCAGGTGTCAAATTCGAAATAGTCGGTATTGACAGCAAAAGCTCGCCGCAGGAAGCATTGAACGCGCTCAAGTCGGCGATTGATCAGGGTATCCGCTATGTCGCGCAGGGCAATGGCTCGGCAGTGGCGCTGGCGCTGGCAGATGCGATTGCCAAACACAATGAACGCAATCCGGGCAAGGAAGTCATTTACCTGAACTATGCGGCCGTTGACCCTGCGCTGACCAACGAGAAATGCTCTTATGCGCATTTCCGCCTGGATGCAGACACCTCCATGAAAATGCAGGCCCTGACATCCTTTATGAAAGACCAGCCCAAGGTCAAGAAGGTATACCTGCTCAACCAGAATTACTCGCACGGCCAGCAGGTTGCCAAGTATTTCAAGGAAGGCTTGACCCGCAATCGCCCCGATGCGCAGATCGTGGGTGAAGACCTTCACCCCTTCGGACAAGTCAAGGACTTTGCCCCCTACGTTGCAAAAATCAAGGCATCGGGTGCTGATACGCTGGTCACAGGCAACTGGGGTCAGGACATGACCCTGCTGGTCAAGGCCATTACCGAAGCCGGCCTGAAAATCCCGATCTACTCCTACTATGCAGGCGTGAGCGGCACGCCCACGGCTCTCGCTGCAGCTGGCGATATCGAGGTGTACCAGATTGCCTACAACCACTCCAACTACACCGGCGAGCTGGGCGCCATGATGAAGGAGTTCAAGCAGAAATACAACGATGACTTCTACACATTTTCCATCTATAACGGCGTAGTCCTGTTGTCCGAAGCCATGAGCAAGGCCAAGTCAACCGACCCGATGAAAGTCGCCGCCGCCATGGAAGGACTGTCGTTCAAGGGCTTTAACGGCGACTCGCAAATGCGCAAGTCAGACCATCAGATGCAGCAGGGCCTGTTTGTTTCAAAATGGCAGAAAGTCGACGCCAAGAACAGCTACAGCGTCGAAAACACGGGTTATACCTTTGCGCCTGTGAAATACATTGATGGCTACATAGCCAGCACGCCTACCAGCTGCGAAATGAAACGCCCCTGAGCGCTTTGACTGATTTTTTAGCGCCGGGCAACAAAAGCTTTGCCTGGCGTTTTTTCATGACCGGAACAAAGCCATCTATTTTTTCTCAGGCTGCTGACTGACGGATATCGCATGGAGTTTTTCACCATTTCCCTGTTGAACGGCCTGAGTTACGGCCTGTTGCTGTTCATGCTGAGTTCGGGCTTGACCCTGATTTTCAGCATGATGGGCGTGCTCAATTTTGCGCACGCTTCCTTTTACATGCTGGGCGCCTACTTTGCCTATACGGTCACCAGCCTGGTGGGATTCTGGCCCGCTCTGATCATCGCGCCGCTGCTGGTGGGCGTGATCGGCGCCGCATTTGAAAGATTTTGTTTGCGCCGGGTTCACAAGTTTGGCCATGTGCCGGAGTTGCTTGTCACCTTTGGGCTGAGCTACATCCTGGTCGAACTCGTTCAACTGGTATGGGGACGCATCGCGGTTGACTACCGCATTCCTGAAGCGCTCAAGGGGCCGCTGTTCACCCTTTACGGAACCCAGTTTCCGATGTACCGGGGTTTCATGATGGCGGTCGCGCTGTTAATGCTGGTGGCGGTCTGGCTGCTGCTCAAGAAGACCCGGATCGGCCTGGTGATTCAGGCGGCGCTGACCCATCCCGAGACGGTTGAAGCGCTTGGGCACAACGTGCCGCGCGTGTTCATGCTGGTGTTTGGCGGTGGCGCTGCGCTGGCAGGGCTGGCGGGCGTCATTGGCGGCAATGCCTTTGTGACCGAACCAAGCATGGCGGCAGCCGTAGGCTCGATTATTTTCGTGGTGGTGGTGGTCGGCGGCATGGGCTCGCTGGCCGGGGCTTTTCTCGCCTCGGTGCTGATTGGCGTGCTACAGACATTCGCGGTAGCGATTGACAGCTCTCTCATGAGCGCGGTAGCCGTGCTGGGTGTTGCGGTAACGCCGGAAACTTTTGGCTATGCAGTGCTCAAGCTCAAGATCAGCCAGATTGCACCGATCCTGCCCTATCTGTTTTTGGTGTTGATGCTGATTTTTCGGCCCAAGGGTCTTTTGGGTACCCGAGAAGGTTAAACAGTCATGTCAGCACTACATCGCCAATCCAGGCCCCTAAGCCACGGGCGTTTCCTCGTCTGGAGCCTTTTCGCAGGGGTGCTTGCCGTGGTGCCGCTCATTTTTACCAGTAGCCTGAGCCACACCATCCTGTCGCAAATGGGCATCGCCATCATTGTTTGTCTGAGCTACAACATGTTGCTGGGTCAGGGCGGAATGCTGAGCTTCGGGCATGCAGTCTATTCAGGACTCGGTGCGTTCATTGCGATTCACGTCCTGAACGCCGTCAGTCAGGGGCGATTTCCACTGCCTGTCAGCCTCATTCCCCTGGCCGGCGGACTGGCCGGGCTGGTCACTGCCTTGGTTCTGGGATGGGTCACTACCAAGAAATCCGCCACTACTTTTGCCATGATCACTCTGGGCATAGGGGAGCTGGTTTGGGCCATGTCGCTCATGTTTCCCGAGTTTTTCGGCGGCGAGGGCGGCATTTCAGGCAACCGCGTGACGGGCCCCAAGCCTTTGGGCATCACGTTTGGTCCGCAAATCCAGTTGTATTACCTGATAGCGGTGTACACCTTTGTCTGTACCGGCTTGATGTTCGCCTTCACGCGCACGCCCTTGGGCCGTATGCTCAATGCGGTGCGCGACAACCCCGAACGGGTCGAATTTGTCGGCTACGACACCCAGAAAGTACGTTACCTGTCTTTTGTGATCGCGGCCTTTTTTGCCGGCATCTCGGGCGGGCTGGCCGCATTGAACTTCGAGATCGTGACATCGGAAGTGGTCAGTGGATACCGCTCTGGCGCTTACCTGCTGTTTACGTTTCTGGGTGGGGCAACCTTCTTTTTTGGCCCGATTATTGGTGCGGTACTCATGGTGCTGGCCTTTGTGTTGCTCAGTGAGTTCACCAAAGCCTGGCTTCTCTACCTTGGCCTGGTGTTTCTGTTCATGGTCATGTTTGCGCCAGGGGGCTTTGCCAGCCTGATCATGATGAATGTGCGCGTCGCTGCATTCGGCAGGCTCAAGCCGCTGTTGAGCCATTACGCGGCGCTGTTTGTTACCGGCCTTATCGCCTTTGCGGGTGCCGCTGCCATGATTGAAATGCTCTATCACCTGCAACTCGATGCGGCCCTCGGCTCGCAGCTTCATTTCATGGGCTTGGATCTCAACGCGGCAGCGCCAGCAACCTGGGGTGCCGCCGCCGCCGTCACGCTCACAGGCCTGGCAGTTTTCGAGCTTGCCCGTCGCCGTTTCGCAGCGAAATGGGGCGATACGCAGGAATCGATAGAAAAAGAAATTAAACGGCGGGAGGCCCTGTGAGCGCAGAAGAATCCCACGCAGGGCAGCAATACGCGCTGGAACTCAAAGACCTTCGCAAGAATTTTGGCAAAACCGAAATCATCCGTGGCATTAATCTGGCTGTTGAACCGGGTCAGCGGATAGCAATTATTGGCCCCAACGGTGCTGGTAAATCAACCCTCTTCAACCTGATTAGCGGGCGGTTTGCGGCAACGAGCGGCCAGATTCTTCTCAATGGTCAGGCAATTCAGGGCAAAAAACCTTTTGAAATCAACCGGCTGGGTTTGTCGCGCAGTTTCCAGATTACCAATATCTTTCCCAAGCTCAGCGTATTTGAAAACCTGCGCTGTGGCGTGCTCTGGAGCCTGGGCTACAAATATACTTTTTTGAAGTTTCTGGCCAATCTGGACGATGCCAATGAGCGGGCTGACGAGTTGATGGCAATGATCAAGCTCGACAAAAAGCACGATGTGCTGGCCACCAACCTGACCTACGCTGAACAGCGCGCGCTGGAAATCGGCATCACCATCGCGGGTGGAGCCAAGGTGATTTTGCTCGACGAGCCGACTGCCGGCATGAGCCGATCCGAAACCAGCAGGTTCATCAGCCTGATCAAGGAGGTCACGGTAGGCAAGACGCTTCTGACGGTTGAGCACGACATGGGCGTGGTGTTTGGCCTGGCTGACAAGATTGCGGTGGTGGTTTACGGCGAAGTCATTGCCTACGATATTCCCGAAGCCGTTCGCGCTGACCAGCGTGTTCAGGAGGCGTATCTGGGGTCGTCCGTGGCCGAAAGCCAAGGTCAGGGACACTGAAAATGCTGAAACTGACAGACCTCAATGCCTTTTACGGCAAAAGCCATGTGCTGCACGGTGTCTCGTTTGAAGTACACCCCGGCCAGATTGTGGCCTTGCTCGGCCGCAATGGTTCTGGCCGCTCGACCACTGCCAAAGCGATCATGGGGCTGGTCGATTGCCAAGGATCCATTTTATGGAAAACAACCGAGATTGTGGGAAAGAAAGCCTACCAGGTTGCCCATCTCGGCCTGGGCTATGTGCCGGAAAACCGGGACATCTTTCCCAAACTTACGGTGCATCAAAACCTGCTGCTCGGCCAGAAAGGCTCGGGAAAAGGCTCGCGCTGGTCCTTCGACGACATGTACACCATGTTTCCACGGCTGCGCGAGCGCCAGCACACCGAAGCCGGTGTGCTGTCGGGGGGAGAGCAGCAGATGCTCACGTTGTGCCGCACCCTGATGGGCGATCCGGACCTGATCATCATCGACGAGCCTACCGAGGGCCTGGCGCCCAAAATAGTTGAACTGGTCGGCCAGTACCTGCAGATGCTTAAATCCAAGGGCATTTCGGTGTTGCTGATTGAGCAGAAACTGACGATTGCCATGGCCATATCCGACCGGGCGCTGGTGATGGGTCACGGCAGCATCGTGTTTGACGGCACGCCCGACAGCCTGCGGGCCGATGCCGATACCCGAAAAGAATGGCTGGAAGTGTGAGGTGCAGATGCGGGGTTTTCTGAGTCTGCATGCCGCACCTAGTTTAAAAAACTTTGTTTAATTCGTATGTTGTACTTACCGCTTCGGCTGCCGAAACTCTTTGGGGTTGTAAATAGTTGCCAGATGATCCTGGTTTTCATTTTGCTTCCGAAGTTGCAACATTGGCTGCTTCTCTAAACGCCTTGCCTTGGGATATAGCGCAAGCCAAAATAGCCAGCACACCATTAACCCGGCCAAGATGCCCAAAACGATCATCAGTATGTTCATTTCTAGTATCTTAGCGCGCGCAAAAATCTGAATCTTCAACACTGAAACTTCAATCAAGGAAAGAAACACCTAATGACAACTCTCTACGAAGTTCACGGCTCGGTGGCGCTCATCACGCTGAGCAATCCGCCCGTCAATGGTCTGGGCTACGCTACCCGCTTGAGCCTTAGCGAAAATCTGCAAAAGGCCAATGCCGACGATGCTGTCAAATCCATCGTGATTACCGGTGCCGGCAAGGCGTTTTCGGGCGGCGCCGACATCAAGGAATTCGGTACACCCAAAGCTATGTCCGAACCCAATCTGCACAGTGTTATTCGGGTCGTTGAAAACTCCGGCAAACCCGTTGTGGCGGCGATTCACTCGGTCTGCATGGGCGGCGGACTGGAACTGGCATTAGGCTGTCACTACCGCATCGCAGCGCCAGGTTGCAGCGTGGCGCTTCCCGAAGTCAAGTTGGGCCTGCTGCCCGGCGCTGGCGGCACCCAGCGCCTGCCGCGCGTGCTCGGCGTGGAACCGGCTCTGAACATGATCGTCAGCGGCGAGGCGGTCAAAAGCGAGTTGCTGGCGCAAATTCCCGGACAAAAGCTGTTCGACAAAATGGCCTCTTCGTCTGAATCGCTGGCCGATGAGGCTTTTGC
>JAYWDL010000084.1:0-2544 GCA_043779865.1 Polaromonas sp. | reverse complement strand
CATCGAGCAGGCCGGCGTTCACAGCGGCGACTCGGCCTGCTCCCTGCCGCCGTATTCGCTGAGCGCTGAAACCGTGGCCGAGATCAAGCGCCAGACGGCAGCCATGGCCGAAGCGCTGAACGTGGTCGGGCTGATGAATGTGCAGTTCGCGATTCAGAACATCGACGGTCTGGATGTAATCTACGTGTTGGAAGTCAATCCACGCGCATCACGTACCGTGCCTTTCGTGAGCAAGGCGACCGGCATCCAGCTGGCCAAGGTTGCTGCGCGCTGCATGGTTGGGCAGTCTCTGGCTTCGCAAGGCGTAATCCATGAAGTTACGCCGCCTTATTTCAGCGTCAAGGAAGCGGTTTTCCCGTTCGTCAAGTTTCCTGGTGTCGACACGATTCTCGGCCCCGAGATGAAGTCCACCGGCGAGGTGATGGGGGTGGGCAAGACTTTTGGCGAGGCCTTTGTGAAGTCGCAAATCGGTGCCGGCACCAAGCTGCCGACGTCCGGCAAAGTATTCCTCACGGTGAAGAACAACGACAAGGCGCGTGCGGTGGAAGTGGCTCGTGCGCTGGTGGCGCTCAAGTTTGACTTGGTGGCCACTAAAGGCACGGCGGCTGCCATCAACGCGGCCGGCATTGCCTGCGGCATTGTCAACAAGGTTGCCGAAGGCCGGCCGCACGTCGTGGACATGATCAAGAGCAACGAGATAGCGCTGGTCATCAACACCGTGGAAGAGCGGCGCAATGCAATCGCCGATTCGCGGCAGATCCGTACCTCGGCGCTGCTGGCCCGCGTGACGACCTTCACCACCATCGCCGGGGCAGAAGCGGCGGTGGAAGGAATGAAGTACATGGACAACCTGAGCGTGTATTCGATTCAGGAACTGCACGCCCAGCTGGCAGCAAAGGCGGCTTGAAGGGGCAGTCAAACGCCTCGATCCACCTCGCCCGATATGCATTAAACTAAAACTTCAAGTCGATTCAATACGCCGCCGCCAGGTGACTGGTGGCGGTTTCGCATTTTGCAGGACAAAAAATATGGCAACCATACCCATCACCAAGCGCGGCGCAGAAAAGCTGAAGGCCGAATTGCATAACCTCAAAACGGTTCAGCGCCCCTGGGTCATCAACGCGATTTCCGAGGCCCGTGCCCAGGGCGACCTGAGCGAAAACGCTGAGTACGAAGTCGCCAAAGACCGCCAGGGCTTTATTGAAGGTCGTATCCAGGAAATTGAGGGCAAGCTGTCTGCCGCCCAGATCATTGACCCGTCAACATTCGAAGCCGGCAGTCGGGTAGTGTTTGGCTCGACCGTGAAGCTCGAAGACGAAGCCACCGGCGACAGCGTAACCTACCAGATTGTTGGAGAGGACGAGGCTGATATCAAGCTGGGTCTGGTCAACATCGGTTCGCCAATTGCCCGCGCATTGATCGGAAAGGACGAGGGTGATAGCGTCGAAGTGCAGGCACCCGGTGGCATCAAGCGTTACGAAATCGTGACGGTCAGCTACATCTGATGCACCCGCCGATACGCCAGCGTATTGGGATGCTGGCTGCTGCACTCTGGTGGGGTAGCCTGACCGCTTTGGGCTTTGTCGTGGTGCCGATGCTGTTCATGCATCTCGCGAGTCCTGCGGCTGCCGGCGCCATGGCCGCCAGACTCTTCACGGCCCAAACCTGGCTCAGCACCGGCTGCGCCATGCTGATGCTGCTGGCTTTTAATAAAAAAGACGAGTTGGCGCAGGCAGCATCTGCGCGGGCAGCTATGAAATTCATAGTAGCCGGAATGTTGCTGGCCTTGCTGGTCGAGTTTGGCGTGGCGCCGCGCATAGTCAGTGCGCGCGCTGACGGCGGCAATCTCAAGCTCTGGCACGGCTTGGGCAGCGCGATGTACCTGGGCCAGTGGCTGTGTGCCGGGTTCACCCTTTGGCGCTTGACGGCGCGTTCAGACCGGTAGCACGTCATAAAGTGCGGGTTGTCCGGACTTTGGCGGCGCTTCAGCTGCGCTCAGCCGCTTCCAGCGTATTGATCAGCAGCATGGTGATGGTCATGGGACCGACGCCGCCGGGCACCGGGGTGATGTAACCCGCAACTTCCCTGACACCGTCAAAATCCACATCGCCGCAGAGCTTGCCTGCGCCGGGTTCGCCTTCGGGAATGCGGTTCATGCCGACGTCAATCACTACCGCGCCGGGCTTGACCATATCGGCTGTCAACACCTTGCGCTGGCCCACGGCAGCGACGATCACGTCTGCCTGCAGCGTCATGGCCTTGAGGTCTTGGGTAGCGCTGTGGCAAATGGTGACTGTGGCATTTTTCTGCAGCAGCATCAGCGCCATCGGCTTGCCGACGATGTTACTGCGGCCAATCACCACCGCATGTTTGCCGCGCAAGTCGTAGCCAATGCTTTCCAGCATTTTCATGCAGCCGTAAGGCGTGCAGGGCCAGAAACCCGGCTGGCCCACCATCAGGGCTCCCGCGCTGGCAACATGAAAGCCATCAACATCCTTCGCCGGTGAAATCGCTTCGATGACTTTCTGCGCATCGATATGGGCA
>JAYWDL010000083.1:0-7481 GCA_043779865.1 Polaromonas sp. | reverse complement strand
TATGACTTCATGTGGAAAAACAACCGCCGCCGCTTCGCCGAAAAATTTCCCACCTGGGACATCATCCGCAAGTACAACAAGGACTACAAACTGATCTTTGTCGGCGACGCGACCATGAGCCCTTACGAAATCCTGCAGGCTGGCGGCAGCGTGGAATACAACAACGAGGAAGCCGGCGCCGAATGGCTGCAGCGGCTGACCAACGCGTTTCCGAAGTTTGCCTGGATCAACCCCGAGCCGCAGGGTATCTGGCAATACCGCCAGAGCATCAGCGTGATCCAGCAGCTGATGGGCCAGCGCATGTACCCGCTGACCCTCAAGGGGCTTGAAGAGGCCATGCGCCTGCTGTCCAAATAAAGTCCAAGTAAACTGGGCGCCGTGACCCATTCCAGCACCCACTGCGCGCGTACGGCCGCCGGGGCAGGACTGACCTTTTACGGTCTTCTTCCCACGCGGTTTGTTTTTTTTGCCTTGTTCGCACTGCTCCTCGCGCTATCGGCCAGGGCGCAAACTGCGGCACCTGCGCCACCTGCCAGCACATCCCTTCCCGCCGTTTCAACGCCACCTTCCAGCGTCACTCAAACCGCGCCACCGCCTGAACCTCCGCCCGAAAAAGTGGAGCCTCCTCCTACACCCAAGGGCTCGGTTGGACCTACCAGCGCCGAGCCCGAAGTCACCGCGTTCGACATTTCCGTTCGGGCCCCGACGGTGGTGCGGGAAATGCTTGAAAAGCACCTTGAACTGCAGCGCTACCGGGCAGTCACCGATCTTGACGAGGCTGAACTGGCGCGGCTGATCGTGCTCGCCGAGCGCAATGTGCGTAACCTTGTGGGAACGCTGGGCTACTTCAGCCCCGACATCCGCATCATGCGTGAAGGCGGCGTCAATCAGCGCCCAACCATTGTGGTGGCCGTCGATCCCGGCAAGGCCACGCAGATTGGCCCGGTTGCCATTACGTTTGCAGGCGATATTGCCGAGTCGCCCGATGCCGATGCGATTGCCCAGCGCACCGGCATCCAGCGCGACTGGCGCCTTTCAACAGGCCAGCGCTTCACCCAGAACGCTTGGGATGGCGCCAAAACGCAGGCCTTGCGCGAACTGCTCGCACGCCGCTACCCGGCCGGAAAACTGTCCGGGAGCCTGGCAGACATTGACGCACCAACCCAGACTGCCAGCCTGACGCTCAGCCTGGACTCCGGCCCGCTGTACCGTCTGGGGCCCATGCAGGTTAGCGGCGTGGAACGCTACGATCCGGTGCTGGTGCCCCGGCTGGCACGGCTGAATTCGGGTGCGGTCTATGACCAGAACCAGCTGGTGCAAGCGCAGCAACGGCTGGCTTCCAGTGGTTACTTTGATTCGGCTTATGTTTTCATCAATCCTGAAAGCGACCCGCTGGCAACACCCGTGCAGGTGCAGGTGCGCGAAGCCAAGCTGCAAAAGGTCATTTTTGGCGTGGGCGTGACCACCGACAGCGGACCGCGTGCCTCGGTAGAGCACACGCACCACCGGGTGCCCGGCACTGGCTGGCGCGCGGTGACCAAATTGCAGCTGGAGAAAAAATCGCCCTTTGCCCAGACCGAGTGGACTTCCATTCCGGATGAAGCGGGCTGGCGCTGGGGAACCCTGGGCCGGGCCGAGCGCATCAATGACAACGAACTGATCACCCAGGCCCAGCGACTGCGTTTTGGCCGATCACAGGTCGGCGACCGCATAGACCGCAACATCTACCTTCAGTACGAACGGGCCAGCGTTCATGGTGCCGGCTTGCTGGGCAACTCGGCGGCGCAGGCCGGTGATGGCTCGGCCCTGACGGCCAATTACATCTGGACTGGCCGATACTTCGACAGCCTTCCTTTTCCGGGCAGTGGTTACGGACTGGGCGTTGAGCTCGGCGGCGGCACCACACTGGGTCAGGACCGCCAGCCTTTTACACGCACGGTAGGGCGCTGGCTGGGCATCAAGCCGCTGGAGCGCGGCCGCATTGCCATTCGCGCAGAAGCTGGCGCAGTGCTGGGAAAAGACACGGCGCGCATCCCCAGCACCCAGCTGTTTCGCACTGGCGGTGACACCACGGTGCGAGGCTACGGCTACCGCGATATCGGCATTGCGCTGTCCAATGGCATCATTGGCCCCGGCCGCTACCTGGCTGTGGGCAGCGTTGAATGGCAGCGGCCCATCCTGCGTGACGGCCGGCCCGGCGAATTCGAAAACACGGTATTTATTGACGCCGGCGCAGTGGCCGACAAACCGCAGAACCTGCGCCCTTCTGTCGGCATTGGCACCGGCCTTCGCTGGAGAAGCCCGATTGGCCCGTTGCAGATTGACCTGGCTTACGGCGTCAAGGTCAGGCATGTGCGCCTGCACGTCAGCGTGGGATTTGTTTTCTGATGACCAAGGCGAACACCGCCGAAGATCAGCCTGCGCCCCCGGCCATCAAGCCAGCGCGCCCATGGCTGAAAATCGCTGCGTTTGCCGGAACCGGCCTGGTTGCGCTGGCAGTGGGGTCGACGGCTGCGCTGTGGTGGTGGGCGGGCACCGATGGCTCGCTGGCAACGGCGCTGCGCTGGGTAGGCCAATCGCAGCCCCTGACGGTCGAACGCGTCACTGGCTCATTGCGCGCTGGCGGCCATATTGACCAGCTGCAGTGGCAACAAAATGGCCTTAGCGTCAACGCCCGCGATGTCAGCCTGGTCTGGCAACCCTGGTCGCTGCTGCATGGCACGCTCAAGCTCAATCGCCTGGCCGCTGCCAGTGTGCAGGTCACCGACCACCGCGCGTCAGCTGCTACGCCAGCCGCCCCCCCCACTGCGCTGGGTCTTCCGCTACCGGTAACACTCGATGAATTTTCTGTGGGCCTGTTGCAATGGGCGGGAGCGACGGCATTCACGGCATCTGATATTTCAGGGAACTATGAATATACCGGCCTGCAGCATCAACTCGATTTAAAGAGCGCTCAGGTCGCCAGTGGCCGCTACAACGGGCGCGTAGTCCTGACGTCAGCCGGGCCGCTCACGCTGGACGCTTCCCTGGCAGGCGCGTTGGCGGTCAACCTGCCCGGCAGCACAACGTCCGTGCCGCTGGCATTCCAGGCCACAGCAAACGGCCCGCTGACCGAGTTGCTGGTCAAGGCCGAACTGCAGATGGCACAAGCGCCTGGAGCCAACGCTGCAAAAACGCCACGGCAGCCCCATGCCAGCTCCACGGCGCGAGTGATGCCATGGGCCGCGCAGCCGCTGCCGCAAGCCGATGCGACTTTTCGTGATCTGGACATTGCCGCTTTGTGGCCGAACGCACCGCAAACATTGCTGACCGGCAGCGCTACGGTGCGGCCGCTTGAAAATACCACCGCCAAAGCCGCTCCCGCATGGGCGTTGCAGCTGCAGCTGGCCAATGCCCTGCCCGGCCCGTGGGACCAGAAACGTCTGCCGCTCGAGCGGCTGGACACGCAAGGCGAATGGCGCAACGGCGCAGCCATGGTGCGTACCCTCAAGGCGCGGCTGGGCGGCGGCGAATTACTGGCCAGCGGCGAGTGGACAGGCAATGCACTGGCTGACCAAGCCCTGAATGCAGACAAGGCAGCGCCTGCCCCAGCCTGGAAACTCGATGCCACGCTAAGGCACATCGACCCGGCCCAGTTGCACACGCAACTGGCGCCCCTGCCGCTGGACGGCCGGGCCGATGTGCGCGGCCAGGGCGCCACCACGAGCTTTGACGCCAGTGTGCAGACAGCGCGTAACGCAGGCAAACCCAACAACACGCCAGCGCCCCGGACCCAGTCCGGCAAAAACAACCTTCTGCAACAACTCGGCCTGCAGGGCGCCAGCGCCACCGGCAGCTGGAACTCCGCACAGGCAGGCGGCACGCTGGTGTTGTCAGCCCTGCGGGTACGCACCGATGACGCTGAACTGAGCGGCCAACTGGAGGTCCAGCCCGCCGCAAAAGGCGGCAAAGGCAGGCTGGCGCTGACGGCTCCCGGACTGGACGCAAAGCTCAATGGCGAATTGCGGCCAACCAACGGCAGCGGAGAATTGAGCCTTCAAGGCCGTGATGCCGCCCAGGCCGTTCGCTGGCTGCAAAAGCTCCCCGGCATGCCCGCTGCAATACTGAGCGCTTCTGCGAGTGGCGGCGCTGAGCTGCAGGCAAGCTGGCAAGGCGGCTGGCAGGACCCGGCACTGCAGGCGCGGCTGGACGTACCCTCCCTTGACTGGCTGGCCGGCACATCCAGGGCCGCGACTCCATCGAAGGTCGCGGCCCAACCCACGCCAACGCCAATACCTGTTACCACGAGCACGATCACTGCAAGCCCAAGCCTGCTGAAAATCCGCGCGCTGCAGGCAATGCTTTCAGGCCGCCTGAGCCAGGCACAACTCAGCACGCAGGGCCGGGTCGAGGTGGGCCAGCGCCGCTATACGCTGCAACTGGCGGCCGAAGGCGGACGGCTGAAACCGGCAGGCGTCTCCGACCCGCCACTGGGCGACTCGGCATGGCAAGGCCTGCTCAAGCAACTGAGTGTCACCGTCGAGGATCCGGCCGTGGGTACCGGTGCGTGGCAGCTGGCAACGCGCGGCCCCGTGCCGCTCAAATGGACGCCTGCCCGCACCGGCGATACGTTTGAAAGCGGTGCAGGCGAAGCCCTTTTAACAGCACCGCCCGCCAGGCGATCGGTGGCTGCTGCCTCTACCCAGGTTTCCCAGGCTACGCTGGCATGGCGCCCGGTGCGCTGGCGGCCCGGCGAGCTTGTCACCGCCGGCAAAATCACCGGCTTGCCCATTGCGTGGCTTGAATTGCTCACCGGCCCGCAAATGGCGGGCGCAGACCTGGGCGGCAACCTGGTATTCGATGGCCAATGGGATGCCGTGCTGGGCGATATCTTGACGCTGAAAGCCAGCCTGGCCCGCAGCAGCGGCGACATCACGGTCCAGGCTGAAGGCGTGCAGGGCAACCCGGCGCGCGTGGCGGCCGGCGTGAAGCAGGCGCGCATCTCGCTGGAAAACGTGGGCGACGCCTTGACGCTCGCCTTGCTTTGGGACAGTGAACGCGCAGGCACAGCCGAGGGCCAACTCAAGACGCGCTTGGTGCGTGCACCTGCCGGGGAAGGTGTGGGCGGCTGGAGCAATTGGTCATGGCCGGTTGACGCGCCGCTCAATGGCCGGGTCCGTGCGCAATTGCCGCGCATCGGCGTCTGGTCGCTGCTGGCGCCGCCGGGCTGGCGGCTTCGCGGCTCGCTCGGAGCCGATATCGCCATTGCAGGCACGCGTGCAGTACCAAACCTGGCCGGCGAGCTGCAGGCCAACGATCTGGCGCTACGCTCGGTGGTCGATGGCATCGAGTTTGGCAATGGCCGCCTGCGTGCACGGCTGGACGGCACGCGCATGCGCATCAATGAGTTCACGCTTCAGGGCGCTGGCGAAAAAGGAACGGGCGGCACCCTGACGGCCCAGGGCGACGCCGGCTGGGTCGATGGAAAGCCCCAGGTGCTGCTCGATGCCAGGCTGCAGCGGCTGCGTGCCAGCATCCGCACCGACCGGCAGCTCACCGTATCCGGTTCGGTGCAGGCCAGCCTGAAGGGCAATCAGACCGAACTAACCGGCAAACTGGTGGTTGACCAGGCACGTATCATCCTGCCCGACGAAGGCACGCCAACGCTGGGCGATGATGTGGTGGTTCGCACAGCCAGCGGCGCGGCTACCGGCCAGAAGGCACCCGAAAAGACCAGTGCAGAGGTCGCCGACAAGGCCGGCTCGCTGCTCAAACTAGCCGTGCAGCTTGACCTGGGGCCCGACTTCCGCATCCAGGGCAAAGGCATTGACACGCGGGTTCGCGGCGTCCTGTCGCTCAATGGCGATTCGCTGCGCGAGCCGCGGCTGACGGGCACCGTTAGCACGTCCGGCGGGCAATACCGTGCTTATGGGCAACGGCTGGATATTGAGCAGGGCGTGCTGCGTTTTACCGGCGCGATTGACAACCCGACGCTCGACATCCTGGCCATACGCCCCAACCTCACGCAGCGCGTCGGCGTGCAGATTACCGGCACTGCCTTGCTGCCCAGCGTGCGCCTGTATGCCCAGCCTGAACTACCCGACGCTGAAAAACTGTCGTGGCTGGTGGTGGGCCGCGCCTCCGCCGCCGGTGGCGCGGAAGCCGCATTGCTGCAGCAGGCCGCGCTGGCTCTGCTCGGCAGCAAAAGCGGCGGCATGTCGGGTGGACTGGCCGCGTCGCTCGGCTTGGATGAATTGTCATTCCGGGGCGCATCCAGCAACGTCGACGGCACCACCAGCGGCAGCGCGGTCACGCTGGGCAAGCGTTTTTCACGAAACTTCTACGCCGCCTATGAGCGCAGCATTTCCGGTGCACTGGGCACGCTGTATGTTTTTTATGACCTGTCACAACGCTTCACGCTGCGCGCTCAGGCCGGCCAGCAAAGCGCCGTGGACCTGATCTTTACCGTGGCTTATGACTGATTCCGGCAACACCAGCCCTTGAAGCAACGTCCTTCCAGCGCATACAATCCCTGTTCTTTGCAACATGCCAAGACCAGCCGCCATAGTTCAACGGATAGAACGAGTGCCTCCTAAGCGCTAGATACAGGTTCGATTCCTGTTGGTGGTACCAAGACCTTATATCAGACAGTCTCACAACCCCTCAAAACCCGCATGTTTACTGGCATGGCGGGTTTTTTGTTGTCTCACGCGGTATCACGGGCTAACATGACATACCGCCAAAAGGGCGGCATTTATGATGGTAGTTCAAAATACCGCCAAACGATATACCGCCAAAGGGGAGCACATGCCACTGACTGCCACTTTCGCCAAGAACATCAAGCACACCGACGGCGGCGGCATATATTTGCTGGTTAATGCAGGCGGCAAGTATTGGCGCATGAATTACCGCTTTGCCGACAAGCGCAAAACGCTGGCGCTGCGCTCGTGCTTGGGGGAGCGGCTGCAATTGCAACGAAAAAGGGGCTCTGGGCAATACTTGGTGGCCTCTTAGGCATTTAGCAAAAATAACTTGAACAATTTAAACGCTTGTTTCACTTGGAAGCTTGAACCTAAAGTGTCCGACTTATTCTTGCATTACTCCTTAGCTGCTGGCTGGAAAGTCGCCGCTGGGCGCGCAGTCGCAGCACTCGCTGGAATTGGCTCGCTGTTCAAAGGGAAGAAGCCATAAACGATGCAGAATGCCGAAGTAGTCGATACAGCTCATCGAGCAGTGTTGGACCCGGATACATAGTTCAGGCGCACTCGGTTGCGCTACCGGTGATCAATGTTTTGAAGGTGATCGAGCATCAATGGACCCACGCGGTGAGGGCCGATAACGGGCGGGCCTACAACCGCACGGCGCACCTGCCAGCCCGGCGCGTGATGATGCAGACATGATTAAGGAAACGCGCGAGGTCAAAGGGCGCATCAGCATTGAGCGACGTTTCTTTATCAGCAGCCTGCCGGCCAATGCCAGGCAAATAGCTCAAGCGGTACGCG
>JAYWDL010000082.1:0-7484 GCA_043779865.1 Polaromonas sp. | reverse complement strand
CGGCCAGCCCGGCTTGCGACACGAAGGTCAGCGAGCCTTTGGCAATCGCGCCGCCAAAACTGCCAAACATGGGCCGGTAGTGCACCGGCTGAGGCGTGGGAATCGAGGCATTCGGGTCGCCCATGGCGGCCAAGGCGATGAAACCGCCTTTGAGCACGATCGACGGCTTGATGCCGAAAAACGCCGGCTTCCAGACCACCAGGTCGGCAAATTTGCCTTGTTCAATCGAGCCGACCTCGTGCGAAATGCCGTGGGCAATCGCCGGGTTGATGGTGTATTTGCTGATGTAGCGCCTGATGCGGAAATTATCGTGGCGCTCGGTGTCGCCGGGCAGCTTGCCCCTTTGCTGCTTCATTTTGTGCGCGGTCTGCCAGGTACGGATGATGACTTCGCCGACCCGGCCCATGGCCTGGCTGTCGCTGCTCATCATGCTGATCGCACCCAGGTCGTGCAGCACGTCTTCGGCGGCAATCGTTTCCTTGCGGATGCGGCTTTCGGCAAAGGCCAGGTCTTCGGCGATGGCCGGGTCCAGGTGGTGGCACACCATCAGCATGTCGACATGCTCGTCGAGCGTGTTGACGGTGTAGGGCATGGTCGGGTTGGTCGATGACGGCAGAAAATTCGCTTCGCCCACGACCCGCAAAATATCCGGGGCATGGCCACCGCCCGCGCCTTCGGTGTGAAAGGCGCAGAGCGAACGGCCCTTGGTAGCGGCGATGGTGTTTTCAACAAAGCCCGACTCATTGAGGGTGTCGCTGTGAATCGCCACCTGGGTATCGGTTTCGTCGGCGACATCGAGGCAGTTGCTGATGGCGGCGGGCGTGGTGCCCCAGTCTTCGTGCAGCTTCAGGCCAATCACCCCGGCATTGATTTGCTCGTGAAGCGCGGCGGGCAGGCTGGCGTTGCCCTTGCCCAGAAAGCCGAGGTTCATCGGAAAGGCATCGGCAGCCTGCAGCATGCGCTCAATGTTCCAGGGGCCGGGCGTGCAGGTAGTGGCGAAGGTGCCGGTGGCCGGGCCGGTGCCGCCGCCCATCATGGTGGTCACGCCGGAGGTCAATGCTTCCTCGATCTGCTGCGGACAGATGAAGTGAATGTGCGAGTCGATGCCGCCCGCTGTGACGATCATGCCTTCGCAGCTGATGATCTCGGTGCCGGGGCCAATGATGATGTCCACACCGGGTTGCACATCCGGATTGCCGGCCTTGCCGATGGCCGCGATGCGCCCGCCCTTGAGGCCAATGTCGGCTTTGACGATGCCCCAGTGATCCATGATGAGCGCGTTCGTCATCACGGTGTCCATGGCGCCTTCGGCATTGGTTCTTTGCGATTGCGCCATGCCATCGCGAATGGTCTTGCCGCCGCCAAACTTGACTTCTTCACCGTAGCTGCCAGCGCGCAGGGTGTAGTCGGCTTCAACCTCGATCATCAGGTCGGTGTCGGCCAGCCGCAGCCGGTCGCCGACGGTGGGGCCAAACATTTCTGCATAGGCGCGTCTGCCAATGGTTGCCATTACCGTGTTTCCTTTTTATCCGGGGTGGATGCGTCCAGGCCACCGTTGACCAGACCCCTAAAGCCGAACACCTGCCGCAGGCCAGCGAAATCCACCAACTCCACCGTACGCTGCTGGCCCGGCTCGAAGCGAACGGCGGTACCTGAAGCGATATTCAGCCGCATGCCGTGTGCTGCAGTTCGGTCAAAACACAGCGCCGCATTGGTTTCTGCAAAATGGTAGTGGGACCCTACCTGTATCGGCCGGTCTGCCGTGTTTTGAACAACCACGGTCAGTGTGCGCCGCCTTTCGTTGAGGAGGTGGTCAGCGCCGTCGGTGATGAGTTCGCCTGGAATCATGGATAGGCCTCTTTCAAGTGGACTGAGAGCCCAAGCGTCTTGATCAGACGATGGGCTGGTGCACGGTGACCAGCTTGGTGCCGTCGGGGAAGGTAGCCTCAACCTGAATGTCGGGAATCAGCTCCGCAATGCCGTCCATCACGTCGGCGCGCGTGAGGATGGTTCGACCTTCGCTCATAAGTTGCGCCACGGTTTTGCCGTCGCGCGCACCTTCCATGACGGCGGCGCTGATCAGTGCCACGGCTTCGGGGTAGTTGAGTTTGAGGCCCCGGGCCTGGCGGCGCTCGGCCAGCAGGGCTGCCGTAAAAATGAGCAACTTGTCTTTTTCTCGGGGGGTAAGTTCCATGGGGCTCTTCTTTTGGGTGTCTCTGGAATGCTCCAGGGTGGCTTGTTCGCAAGCCACAGCCTGGCAGCAAGAACGGTGCCATTCCAGGCCATCTTATCCCGCCCTTGTGGGCTTGGTGGTGGCGGCGGGTGGCATGGCTCAGCCCTGGTTACGCTATAAAAATAATAGCTGTTTGCGCACGTATTTATTGGCTTAAAGGCCGATTTTGCTTATAAAAATATTCCGTTTTTGGGTGCTTCGGAGGTGTTGTAGGGGCTCCGGGGGCTCAAAACAGGTCAAAAAACACCCAAAAGGCCGAAATCAAGCATTAAAAATGCCTGAAGCGCAGTAAATACGGGCGCAAGCAGCTATTGTTTGTATAGCAACACAGGGCGCCTGTCGAGCCCTTTGAAGGTGAGCGCTTCAGTCTTTCAGCCCTTCGGCTCTGTCCCCCGTGGCACAGAAACTGCTGCAACGCTTTATCAATCCTGCCATCCCTCTGCATCGTCCGCCTTGACCACTACACCTCTGCCAGCCGATGGCCCACTACCCGATGCCGCCGTAGCGGCTGAGGGGCGCGGTGCGTCTGGCGAGCCGGTACAGCGCATCATCAAGGTCAGGCGCGACTACAACAACTGGGTTGCCAGTGAAACCAAGGAAGACTATGCGCTGCGCTTTACACCGCAGCGCTTTCGCAAATGGTCGGAGTGGCGAGTCGCCAACACCGCATTTGGCGCGGCCTCTTTCCTGATTCTGGAGGCTGTCGGGGCTACCCTGCTGGTCAAGTACGGCTTCACCAATGCCTTCTGGGCGATTGTGGCGACCGGCCTCATCATTTTTCTGGCTGGCCTGCCGATCAGCATTTACGCGGCGCGTTATGGCGTTGATATGGATTTGCTGACCCGTGGCGCTGGTTTTGGGTATATCGGCTCAACGCTCACGTCGCTGATCTATGCTTCGTTTACCTTCATTTTCTTTGCGCTTGAAGCGGCTGTCATGGCGTATGCGCTGGAACTCGCTTTAGGGATTCCGCCCAGTTGGGGTTACCTGATCTGTGCGCTGGTCGTTATTCCGCTGGTCACTCACGGGGTGTCGGCGATCAGTCGGCTGCAGGTCTGGACGCAGCCTTTGTGGCTGGTGATGCTGATCGTTCCCTTTCTTTACGTTCTGATGCACGCTCCTGGTGCTATTTCAGGGCTTATGCATTACGGAGGCGAAAAAGGAGCCGGCGGTGAGTTCAATTTGCATTTTTTTGGTGCTGGTTTGACAGTCGGCATCGCGCTAATCACCCAGATGGGCGAACAGGCCGACTATTTGCGCTTCATGCCGGTGCAAACCCGCACCAACCGCTGGCGCTGGTGGGCTGCCGTGCTGGCAGGCGGGCCAGGCTGGGTGCTTTTGGGAGTGGTCAAAATGCTGGGAGGCGCATTGCTGGCTTACCTGGCCATTTCCAACATGGTGCCGCCAGACCGGGCCGTGGACCCCAACCAGATGTATCTGGCCGCCTATGAATATGTGTTTCCTGATTACGGCTGGGCGGTCGCGGCGACTGCCCTGTTCGTTGTCGTATCGCAGCTCAAGATCAATGTGACCAATGCCTATGCGGGCTCGCTCGCATGGTCCAATTTCTTCTCGCGCCTGACGCACAGCCACCCCGGTCGCGTGGTGTGGGTCGTGTTCAACACGCTCATTGCCTTCATGCTGATGGAAATGAATGTGTTTCAGGCACTGGGCGATGTGCTCGGGCTTTATTCCAACATCGCGATTGCCTGGGTGATGGCGGTGGTAGCCGACCTGGTGATCAACAAGCCGCTGGGTTTGTCTCCGCCAGGCATTGAGTTCAAGCGCGCTCATCTTTACGACATCAATCCGGTAGGGGTGGGGGCCATGGCACTGGCTTCGCTGCTGTCGGTGACGGCACATCTAGGGCTGCTTGGCGGCCTGGCGCAGTCGTTTTCAGCGGTAATCGCCATGGCCACCGCGTTTGTAACGGCGCCGCTGATTGCATGGGCGACAAAGGGACGGTTTTACATTGCCCGTCATTCTGAAATGCCGGCCACCGAGGATTCCTGCAAGCGTTACGCGACCCGGCACTGCGTCATCTGCGAACGCGCCTACGAAGGCCCTGATATGGCGTATTGCCCGGCGTACCAGGGACCAATCTGCTCGCTGTGCTGCACGCTGGATGCGCGTTGCGGCGATTTGTGCAAGCCGCACGCCAGTCTGTCTACCCAATGGTCGGCCACGCTGCGCTGGCTGCTGCCGCGCCGTGCCTGGCCGTATCTGGATACGGGGCTCGGCCATTTTCTGCTGCTGATGTTGGTCATCGTGCCGCTGCTGGCGAGTGTTTTTGGACTCTTGTACCGCCAGGAAATCGGTGCGCTGGCGGACAAGGTGCCGTCTGAACTGGCCTTGCGATCGGGATTTTTAAAGGCCTACATGGCGCTGCTGGTCATTGCCGGCGTGGTGGCCTGGTGGCTGGTGCTGGCGCACAAGAGCCGGCAGGTGGCGCAGGAAGAGTCGAATCGCCAGACCCGTTTGCTGATGCAGGAAATCGAATCGCACCGGCAAACCGATGACGCCTTGCAGCAGGCCAGGCTTGCAGCAGAGCAGGCCCGCCATCATGCCGATCAGGCCAACCAGGCCAAGAGCCGCTACATCAGCGCCATCAGCCATGAGTTGCGAACGCCGCTCAACAGTATCCTGGGTTACGCGCAACTCATGGGCGAAGACGCAACCATCCCGCCGCATCGCAAGCAGGCAGTCAGCGTCATCAAGCGCGGCGGCGAACATCTGCTCTCGCTGATTGAAGGCACGCTAGACATTGCCCGCATCGAAGCAGGCAAGCTGACGCTTGATGTCAAGCCGATGCGGTTTGCCGATTGCGTGCATGAGGTGGCAGGCATGTTCGAGATGCAGGCGGCCGCCAAGGGCCTGGGATTCCGGTTTGAGGCCAGCGGCCGCCTGCCCGAGCAGGTGCGGGCCGATGAAAAGCGGGTCCGCCAGGTGCTCATCAACCTGCTGGGCAATGCCATCAAGTTCACGGCCCAGGGGCAGGTTGCCTTCAAGGTGCGCCATGCCCGGGAGATGGCCTATATCGACATTGAGGACTCAGGTCCTGGCATGAGCGAAGCGGAGCTGGCGCAGATTTTCGAGCCTTTTGCACGCGGCAGTACGGCGGGCCAGAATTCAACGGGCACGTCGGGTGCCGGCCTGGGTCTGACGATCGCCAAGATGCTGACCGATCTGATGGGCGGGGAAATGACGGTAGTCAGCGCGCCGGACGAAGGCTCGGTGTTTCGGGTGCGACTGTTTCTGCCGGAAGTCCATAAAGCTGTGGGCGCATCCCACGGCGCTCATGTCAAACCGGCCTGGCGTCGGCCGCGCGGCTATGAAGGCGGCCGCCGCAAGCTGCTGGTGGTCGATAACGAGGAGGCCGACCGCGAATTGCTGGTACAACTTCTGGAACCCATGGGTTTTGAATTGCGTACCGCAGCCAGCGGTCACGACTGCCTGGACCTGCTGGCGGCTGGCTACCAGCCCGACGTGATTTTCATGGATCTGGCCATGCCCGGCATTGATGGCTGGGAGACGCTGCGTCGCGTGCGAAGGGCCGGGCACTCGGGCATCCGCCTGGCCATTGTCTCGGCCAATGCGTTCGACAAGGGCCTGGACAACGATGTGGGAGTTCCTCCCGAAGATTTCATTCTCAAGCCGGTGCGCCATACCGAACTGATTGACTGGCTGGAGTGGCGCCTGGCCTTGCGCTGGCGCTACGACCTCCCGTCCGTGGTTGTCGCTTTGCCTGTGGCAGTCGCTCCGGCGCAGGTTTTTCCCGATGCACCCCAGCTGGCCGCTCTGCGGGAAGTGGTCAATCTTGGCTTTTACCGAGGCATCCTCAACAAGCTGGCAGAAATTGAAACGCAGCAACCCGCTACGGCAGGTTTTGTGCAAGACATGCGCTTGCTGGCGCGGCAGTTCCAGTTCGAAGCCATGGCCAGTCAACTCAACCCCCAGGAGGCTGACCATGAACATCGGGCTTGACGCCAGCCGGTTGCCGGTCCGTGATCTGGACCGCACGCTTGACCGGTCCAACAGTGACATCGTGCTGATTGTTGACGATGTGCCTGACAACCTGCTGGTGCTGCATGATGCACTGGATGAATCAGGCTATACCGTGCTGGTCGCCACCAGTGGTGAAGCCGCGCTCCAGCGCGCCAGACAGGCCCTGCCCGACATTGTGCTGCTGGACGCGATGATGCCTGGCATGGACGGCTTTGAAGTAGCCCGGCGACTGAAAGCCGCGCCGGAAACCGCCCACATTCCCATCATCTTCATGACCGGGCTTACCGAAACCGAGCACCTGGTGGCCGCACTGGAAGCTGGCGGCGTGGACTATGTGAACAAACCGATCAAACCCAAGGAAGTGATGGCGCGGATGGCAGTTCACCTGCAGGGCGCACGCCGGGCCAGGCAAGAGGCAAGGCAGGCGGGCCAGGCGCGCAACGCACTCGATGCGTTTGGCTACGCCAGCATCACCGTACGAATGAATGGTGGGGCTGGCGCTGATGGCCAGGGTGACGGCAAGCTGATCTGGCAAACGCCGCTGGCGCGAGAGTTGCTCATGCGCTATTACGGCACCACCGCGCCGCAAACGCCAGAGCCCGTCCTGGACTGGCTGCGCCGCCATCTGGCTGACGCCGAGCGCCAGATCGAGCCGCCGCGTCTGACGGTCGAGCAGGGGCCGCGCCGCCTGACATTCAGGCTGCATCAACAAACCGGGGACAGTGACAGCGGCGGCGACTGGCTTATTGTGATGCGTGAAATTTCGGACGCCGCAGTGGTGGAGGCGATCAGCCTGAGCTTCAAGCTCACCGCCCGCGAGGCCGAGGTGCTGTACTGGGTGGTCAAGGGAAAAGTCAACCGTGATATTGGCGACATCCTGGGCGCCAGTCCGGCGACGGTGAAAAAACACCTGGAACGCGTATACGCCAAACTGGGCGTGGAAACCCGCACCGCAGCAGCAGGTCGGGCCATGAACCGCATTCGGCAGCTTCATCCGCAGTTTGAATGCTGAGATGAAGGTCGGCGTTGTTTGACTACGCGGTTATAATGGTGGGTTCGGTAACGCATCAGCGTTTTTCATCGAAGTCAATATTTAAATCCGGCTTCTTTCTCAAATGCGGCGCTTCCCAGAGCCCGAGTTCACAGCGTTTTGGCAGTGCTTTCAGAGCTTTTTCAGCCCTGAACATTCTTGGCACTGTTCCATTTCCTGGCGAGCACTTTCCCAACGGTGCCCACTTTATGGCTC
>JAYWDL010000081.1:0-2549 GCA_043779865.1 Polaromonas sp. | reverse complement strand
CCCGGGTCATTGCGCAGATCTAGCACCAAGCCTTTGAGTTGGGGCTCTTGTGTGTAGATTTCTTCGAGCTTGCGCACAAAGTCTTCTACGCTGCGCTCTTGAAATTGGCTCAGACGAACCCAGGCGTAGCCGGGCTCCATCACCTTGCCTTTGACGGATACGGTTTTGATCTCTTCGCGTGTGATGGTGACCGGGAAGGTGCGGTTTTCGTCCTTGCGGAAAATGGTGAGGTTGACCTTGGTGTTGGGTTCGCCCCGCATGCGCTTGACGGCCTCGTTCAGCGTCAAACCTTTGACGGCGGTGTCGTCGATTTTGGTGATGAGGTCATTGGTTTTGAGGCCAGCTTTAAAGGCCGGGGAGCCCTCAATAGGCGAGACCACTTTGACCAAACCATCTTCCTGTGTGATCTCGATGCCAACGCCGACAAAACGCCCAGAGGTGCCTTCACGGAATTCCTTGAAGGATTTTTTGTCGAAATACTGAGAGTGTGGATCCAGGCTGGACACCATGCCAGAGATGGCGTCGGTGATCAGTTTTTTGTCGTCCACAGGCTCGACATAGTCTGTTTTGATCATGCCAAAGACGGCCGCGAGTTGCTGCAATTCCTCCAGCGGCAAGGGTGCCAAGGCGTTGCGCGCCACGGTTTGCAGTGAAACCGTGGTTAACGCGCCGGCCAGTACGCCCAGTGAAATCCAGCCCGTGATTTTCAGTTTTTGTCCCATAAGTCGCCCCTTGTCGATTCAATGTACACCGTTGGAAATGACTCCACTGTATAGGTTCCCGTCATCGGGAGGATTTAAGAGTAAAAATGTTTTCACAGTCATTTAATCGGCTTCAAGTCCTGCCTTGAGCGGCCACTGCCGCCGCCGCCTTGGCCGCCGCTTGCGGGTCGCCCAGGTAGTAGTGGCGAATCGGTTGGAGTTGCTCGTCCAGCTCATAGACCAAAGGGATGCCGTTGGGAATGTTCAGCCCCACGATATCGGCGTCGGCCACTTGATCGAGGTATTTCACCAGGGCGCGAATGGAGTTGCCGTGTGCGGCAATCACCACCCGCTTGCCTGCCTTGATGGCGGGTGCGATGGACTCGTTCCACAGGGGCAAGACGCGGGCCACGGTGTCTTTGAGGCACTCGGTCAACGGAACTTGGTCGGACCGTAGCCGTGCGTAGCGCGGGTCGCTGCGCTCGCAGCGCGGGTCGTTGATGTCGAGTGCGGGGGGCGGGATGTCGTAGCTGCGACGCCAGACCAGCACTTGATCGTCGCCGTACTCTTTGGCGACTTCGACTTTGTTGAGGCCTTCCAGCGCGCCGTAATGGCGCTCATTGAGCCGCCAACTGTTGACCACCGGCAGCCAGGTTCGGTCCATTTCGTCCAGGCAATGCCACAGGGTGCGGGTAGCGCGCTTGAGCATGCTGGTGTAGGCCAGGTCGAAGTCATAGCCCTCGGTCTTGAGGAGTTGGCCTGAGTTTTTGGCTTGGGCAACGCCAGTAGGGGTCAAGTCCACATCGACCCATCCGGTGAAGCGGTTTTCAAGGTTCCAGGTGGATTCGCCGTGGCGGATGAGGACGAGTTTGTACATGTTCGGTGAGGTTCGGCAGGACGGAGGAAAACCCGAGGCGAAGGTCGATGGAACGCAGCGGGCGATGGCGGAAAACCCGGTCAGGCGTGGATCAATGGCAGACCAATAGCAGACAAATGGCCGGGTTTGTACACCTATTCTAAAATCAAGGGCTGATTCCAAACACACACACAAGGTAAAACGTGAAATTTCTGATTGATAACTGGATGCTGATTTCAGTGGCGCTGGCCTCGGGCGGCATGCTGGTCTGGCCCATGGTTGCCAGTGGCCTGAACGCTGGCGCCCTGACGGCCAGCGCTGCGGTGCAACTCATCAACCGCGAAAAAGCGGTGGTGGTTGATGTCGGCGACACCGAAGAGTTCGCTGCGGGCCATGTCAGCGGCTCGCGTCATGTGCCTTTCAACGAGCTGGAAAGCAAATTGCCCGGCGTCGTCAAGAACAAGGCCCTGCCGCTGATCCTTGTTTGCGCCAGCGGGATGCGCGCCAGCCGCGGCGTCGCCATCGCCAAAAAACTGGGTTATGAGCATGCCCAGGCGCTTGGCGGCGGGCTCAAAGCCTGGAAAGAGGCCAATCTGCCGCTTGAGAAGGCTTGAGAAGCTTCCCATCGGTTGGGCTACTTGCGGGGGTCGCGCGGGCGCACATCGAACAGGCGTCAAACGCAGAATTCTTTTTTCTGCAAAATTCAGGCAAAAAAGCCCTCCAGCCCAATCGATACCTGCGTAAGCAGCTATCAAAGATATAGCGACTACGCCATGCGCTCCCCGGCACTTTCTGACCGCTTCCACCCGCTTCCACCCGCTTCTAATCGCCTCCAAGGCGCATGCGCCCTATTTTTGCCAGCACGATCCGGAGATTTCCATGCAAACCGTCAAGATCTACACCACCGGCAGCTGCTCGTATTGTCTGCGGGCCAAACAATTGCTCAAGCAGCGCGGTGTTGCCGTGCTCGACGAAATACGTGTGGACCAGGT
>JAYWDL010000080.1:0-2549 GCA_043779865.1 Polaromonas sp. | reverse complement strand
TGCATAAAAAGTATGCGCCAGCCGTTCGCAGGAACGGGCCGCACCGGTGGGGGGGGTGAAAGCATCCAAAAAAACCGGTTGACGCAACGCCATGACGTTGCACAATAAAGGCGTGTGCAGGAGCTTCAAGCGTCCTTCGCGCTCACAGGGCCATGGGAGCCCATCCAACTCGATGCAATAGTGCACAACCCGCCAGGAGACACTCATGAGTAATGCGAACACCCCTTCTTTTCCCGATTTTGGCAAATTGGTGCCAGGTTTTGATTTTTTGCAAAATCTGGCCAAACAGGCCGCCGGCAGTGCGACCCAAAGCCTGCCGCAATTGCCCAACGTCGGGAACTGGATCGCGCCTACGCTCAATATTGAAGAGCTTGACAAGCGGGTCCAGGAGCTAAAAGCAGTCCAGTTCTGGCTCGACCAGAATGCTGCCGCGCTCAAAGCCACCATTCAGGCGCTGGAGTTGCAAAAAATGACACTGGCCACCCTCAAGGGCATGAACTTCAACATGGGCGATGTGGCCAGTGCTTTCAAGGTCAAGGCAGGCGACAGCCTGGCGGGCGGCATGCAGAGCGGAACAGTTAAAGACAAAGCCAGGACTTTTGCCGGGCTTGAGATTCCGCCGTCGACGTATCAGGCCAGCAAGGCGCAGCCTCAGGCCGAGACCCAGGCCAGCGAAAAACCCGCGCCGTCCCAAGCGCAGGCAGATCCGGCCCCTGCTGGCGCTGCCAGCGTGGTCGACCCGATGCAGTGGTGGGGCGCATTGACCCAGCAATTCCAGACCATTGCCGCGCAAGCAATGAAGGAAGTTGCCAAGACAACTTCCCTGGATGCCTCCAAAAACATGGCGACAGGTCTGGCCAAGGATGCTGTAAAAACCGCTACCGACATGGCGACAGGTCTGGCCAAAGGCATGGCAGATACCGCCGGCAAGACCATGGCAGGCGGCGCACGCGCGGCCATGAACACGGCGATGAGCAGCAACTGGCCCAAAGCTGAAGCCGCGAAAACTTCATCGCGCGCACCCGGGACAGCGGCCACCTCATCAGCGCCAAAGGCTGCCGCCCGGTCAAAACCCAAAGCCCCGGCAGCACGCAAGACAGCCGGCGCTGCGACCCGTAAAACCACGCGTTAAACCGCTTTACTGTTTTGTCGAGTCCATGACTCACCGATACCATGAAACTTTTCCCCTACGGCCACGCTACCCATCCGCAATGGCAGATGGCCGCTGGCCTGGTGCTGGCGCAGTTGCGCGGCTACCTCGCTTTGCCCGACTATGCCAGCGCGCCTACGCTGGCGCTGCTCTACATTACCGACCACTATGCGGCCGATGCGCAGGAAATTCTTGACTACCTGAGCGCCGAGCTGCCCGACGTCACCGACTGGAGCGGCACGGTGGGCGTCGGCATTGCCTCGAACAATGTCGAGTATTTTGACGAACCCGCTCTGGCCGTGATGCTGTGCGAACTGCCGCACGACCAGTACCGCGTGTTTTCAGGCGTATCGCCGCTGCCGCCCGCCCACAGTGGCCGCTTCAAGGCGCACACCGCACTGGTCCACGCCGACGCTGGGACGCCCGACGTGGCCGAACTGATTGACGAGATGGCCCAACGCACTGAAAGCGGCTATGTCTTTGGTGGCCTGGCGTCGAGCCGGACCCGGACGGTGCAGTTTGCGCTCAGTGGCCACGGCAATCTCAAGGGGCAGGGCGCGGCTTGCGGTGTTTTCAGCGGCGGCCTGAGCGGAGTGGCCTTTGCGCGTGATCCTTCGGGTGGCATGGGCCTGATGTCGCGTGTCACGCAAGGCTGCAGGCCGATCTCGGCCTATTACGAAATCACCGCCTGCGAAGCCAATGTGGTCACCGGGCTGGACGGCCAGCCTGCGCTGGATGTGATGCTGACCGATCTGGGCGTATCGCTTGACCAGCCGCGCGAGGCGCTGGCCAGGGTTCGCACCACGCTGGTGGGCCTGAGTCAGCGCTCAGACATCCCGAACGATGCCGTCAGGCGGCGATCGGGCCAGTTCGGCTCCGAGGTCGTGGTACGTCACCTGATCGGGCTGGACCCGGTGCGAAAAGGAATTGCGATTGCCGACGTGCCCAAGGTGGGCATGAGTCTGGCTTTTTGTGAACGCAATGCCGAGGCCGCGCGCGCTGACCTGATCCGCATTTGTGCTGAAATCCGCGAGGAGCTGGAGCCTGAAGAGCTCACCCTGGAAGTGGCCAGCGTCCTGAACGCTTCAGAGGCTGAATTGGCGCCGCATCCAGCGCGGCGCATCGCCGGCGCCGTTTATGTCAGCTGCGCCGGGCGTGGCGGGCCGCACTTTGGCGCGCCCAGCGCCGAGTTGCAGATTGTGCGGCGCGCTTTGGGCGATGTGCCGCTGGTCGGTTTTTTCGCCGGCGGGGAAATTGCGCGCAACCATCTTTATAGTTATACCGGCGTGTTGACGGTGTTTACGGCGGCAGATTAGGCAGCAAAGCCGGGCATCACTTCAGCGCCGCAACGCCGCAAAGGCCTCAAATTCCCAGCTCCGCATCGCCAGCAACAAGGTGT
>JAYWDL010000079.1:0-2551 GCA_043779865.1 Polaromonas sp. | reverse complement strand
CCCCGAGGGGGCTGAACTCCGCTTGGGGCGGCCCGGCGCTTCGTTCCTGACCCCCACGCTTGTCGCTTCGCGTACTGCGCTGCCCCCCGAGGGGGCTGCAGTCGCCTTGGGGCGGCCCGGCGCCGACTGAGCCGCGTAACGAGACACACCATGCCCGCCTATTCATTTGAAGCCCTGACCGCCGAAGGCGCGACCCGCAAAGGCATCATCGAAGCCGACACCGCCCGCTCTGCACGCAGCATGTTGCGGGCTCAGGCGCTGGTGCCACTGGCGGTTGAACCTGTGGGCGCAGCGGCCAAGGCAGGTCAGCAGGCCAGCGCTTCAGGCTGGAACACCACGCTCTGGAACAAACGCGTGTTCAATGCCACGGCGCTTGCCATCTGGACCCGCCAGATCGCCGGACTGGTGACCTCCGGCCTGCCGCTGGAGCGGGCGCTCACCGCACTGGCCGACGAATCCGAGAGCCTTACCCAGCGTCATCTGGTGGCGGGCCTGCGCGCCGAAGTCAATGGCGGAACGGCTTTTGCCACGGCGCTGGCCCAGCATCCGCGGGAATTTTCGGCCACTTACTGCGCCGTGGTCGGCGCGGGCGAGCATAGCGGCAACCTGGGGCTGGTGCTGGAGCGTCTGGCCGACGACCTGGAGCAAAGCCAGGAACTCAAGGCCCAGCTGGTAGGCGCCGCCCTGTATCCGGCCATCGTCACGCTGGTGGCCATTGCCATCGTGATGTTTCTGCTCGGTTACGTGGTGCCGCAGGTGGCGCAGGTTTTTGCCGGCAGCAAACGCGCCCTGCCGGTGCTGACCGTCATCATGCTGGGGCTGGCCAGCTTTGTCCGAAACCAGGGCTGGCTGATTCTATTGACTATCATTTCGATAGCTGTATCCGCCCGTCTGGCTTGGACGAGTGCCTCATTTCGTGAAAAATTTGATGCCGCATGGCTGACGCTGCCGATTCTCGGCAGGCTCGCGCGAGGTTATAACGCCGCCCGTTTTGCCGGCACGCTGGCCATGCTGGCAGGCGCCGGCGTGCCGATTCTCAAGGCCTTGCAGGCGGCGGCGGACACGCTGTCCAACCGGGCCATGCGCACCGACGCGCTGGATGCGCTGGTGTTGGTGCGCGAAGGCACACCGCTGGCCTCGGCGCTGGCGCATAAAAAGCGTTTTCCCGGACTGCTCAGCATGTTTGCCCGCCTGGGTGAACAAACCGGCCAGCTGCCGCTGATGTTAGAGCGCGCCGCCCGCCAACTCGGCACCGAAGTGCAGCGCCGCGCCATGCAACTGGCCACCTTGCTTGAGCCGCTGCTGATCGTAGCGATGGGCCTGGTCGTGATGCTGATCGTGCTGGCCGTGCTGCTGCCCATCATCCAGCTCAATCAGCTGGCCAGATAAACCAAGGGCTGACCAACTGACCTGGCGGCTTGAGAAAGGTGTTCAAATTTGCGGAGCCACTTCTTCTTTAGGGTTGTTTTTCGCAACTTCGAAACATTTTTCCCGGTCAACACCAAAGCCGCCAACATAGATTGTGAAGATACTAGGTTTGCCAGGAATGTTGGCCCCGACGTACCAGGAGTTTGCAGTGGGGAACAGCGTGCCTGACGCAACTTCGTCAACGTGCTTGACCCACTGGTTTTCGTATGCCTGATCAGCATCGATCCTGTCGAGGCCGCCAGCGCGAAGGTGCTTCAGGCATTCTGCGAGCAAGCTGAAATTGGCAGTTCGCTGAAACACATAAAGATGCTTGGCCTGCTGGGCGATGATCGGGATTGGACTGGATGCCGGACGAATCCGTGCCAATGACACCAACGCGAAGGCCGGTGAAATCCACGCCTTCGCCCGGCCACAAACCCGTGTGGTACCAGTTGCCCGAGAAGGAATCCAGACCCTTGAACTTTGGCACATTCGGCAGCGACAGATTGCCGGTGGCCATGATGCAGAACTTCGCGGTGACAAGGTCGCCCTGGTCGGTCTTGACGGTCCAGCGGTTGCTGCCGGTGTCAAACTCCGCCGACAGGACGCGTGTATCGCACTCGATGGCATTGCGCAGGTCGAACCGGTCGGCCACGTGGACAGGCGCTTGTGAATCCACTGGAGATTGCAGCAGGCCTCGCGCATCTTGAATTTCGCGGCTCGTACAACACGACCGTTTGCCCGCAGCACATCCCGGTATTTTTCCAGCAGTTCCAAGCCATGGGGGCCACTGTCCTCTAGCCAGCCTTCAATCTTGTAAGGGACGTGGAAATCACCAAAATACCTTCGTCATCGCGAGGCCGCAGGCCGTGGCGATCCATCGCCCTCAAAGCGCAGCCATGGAGTGCCGCGCTACGCTCGCAATGACGTTATCCGGCAATGAGCCGGACTCAAGGAACAGCTCGCAGCCATGGATTGCCGCGCTACGCTCGCAATGACGTAACTGAGTTACTGGTATTTTTGTAATTTCCTGCTCCCTTACTTACCCACCAGCTGGTTGAGCTTGTCGGCTTCAAAACTCTCGTGCAATGCAGCGTCCTTGGGAACGCAATCCCGGTTGTCGGCGGTGAGCGGCGCGGACAGC
>JAYWDL010000078.1:0-7494 GCA_043779865.1 Polaromonas sp. | reverse complement strand
ATCCTGAAATTTGGGCTTTCGAAGATTGAACACATAGCCCTGAAAATCGCCGGGGTTGCGGTTTTCAAAAGCGCGTTTGACGATTTCGCCCGAAGCGAACTGCTTGCCGGTGTACTGGCGCGCCCAGTTGCGCGAGATGAATTCACGCAGAAAATCAAATTCGCCAGCTTTCAGTCCCTCGAAACGAGAGGTTTCATCAAGGTAAATCTTGAAGCTGATGCGGTCAAAATTGAACTGGCCCTTGCGGCTCGGCAGATTGATGCCCCAGTAGCCCGGGTCACGCACATAGGTGATGTCGCGCCCCATGGCAGGGTTGGCGACTTTGTAGGGCCCTGAGCCAATCGGAACTTCCGAGACGATCTTGTCGAAAGGTTTGGCCTGGCCATTGACCTTGCCCCAGTCACGGCTGAACACCGGCATGCCGCCCACCACCAGCGGCAGCTCGGGGTTTGGCGTCAGGAAATCAAAGCGCACCACACGTTCGGAAACCACCGTTGCAGCTTTCACTTCGGTGTAAATCGTGCGGTACTGCGGCGCGGCAAGTTTGCTGATGAGCTGGGTGTACGAATGCAGCACATCGGCGGCCAGCACCGGCGCGCCATTGTGAAAGCGCGCCTTGTCGTTGAGGTGAAAAGTCGCTGACAGCTTGTCGGGGGCCACTGCCACGTCGTCGGCCAGCAGACCGTAAGCGGTGGTCGGCTCTTCGGCGTTCCCGGTCAGCAAGCTTTCAATCAGCAAAATGCCCAGGCCATACGGCGCGGTACCGCGCAGGGTGAACGGGTTGAACTTGTCAAAGTTGGTGGGCCGTGTCGGCGGAACCATGCGGATTTCACCGCCTTTCGGGGCTGCCGGGTTGACATAGCCGAAATGCGTGAAACCGGCCGGATACCTGATGTCGCCAAACTGGGCATAAGCGTGGGCGGCCCAGCTTGCCGGGGCAAGGCACAGCATCAGCGCCATCATCAACGCCCGCAAAAAAGACAAATCCTGCATGCGACAATTCTGCCCTACTTAAATCAGCAAAATCTTGCAGCCTGCAGGTACATTACCCGCACGTGCCTGCAAGACTGTTTGCCGGTTCACACGCACATACTGGAGCATAAAAATGGGTTTTCTCGCCGGCAAAAAATTGTTGATCACGGGCGTGTTGTCCACCCGGTCCATCGCCTATGGCATTGCCAGGGCCTGCCATGCACAGGGCGCCGAGCTGGCCTTCAGCTACGTCGGCGAGCGTTTCAAGGACCGCATCACCGAATTCGCGGCAGACTTCGACTCCAGCCTGATTTTTGACTGCGACGTCGGCTCGGACGAACAGATCGACAAGCTATTTGCCGACCTGGCCAAAACCTGGCCGACCTTTGACGGTTTTGTCCACAGCATTGGCTACGCACCGCGCGAAGCGATTGCAGGTGATTTCCTGGACGGTTTCTCGCGCGAAAACTTCCGGATTGCGCACGACATCAGCGCCTACAGCTTTCCGGCCATGACCAAGGCCGCCCTGCCCTACTTCAACCCCAAATCAGCCGTACTGACGCTGACTTACCTGGGTTCGCAGCGAACCATCCCCCACTACAACACGATGGGCCTGGCCAAAGCCAGCCTGGAAGCGTCGGTGCGCTATCTGGCTGAATCGCTCGGCCCCAAGGGCATGCGTGCCAACGGCCTGAGCGCCGGCCCGATCAAGACGCTGGCCGCCAGCGGCATCAAGGATTTTGGCAAGCTGCTGGGCATGGTGGCTGCTGCCTCGCCCATGCGCCGCAACGTGACCATCGAAGATGTGGGTAATGTGGCGGCCTTCCTGCTGAGCGATTTGGCCAGCGGCGTGACGGCTGAAATCACCTATGTGGACTGCGGCTTCAGCGCCACGGCCGGCGCGAGCCGTGACAGTGAATCAGTCGCCTGATTTAAGATAAAAAGTGCCGCTAGCGCAGTTTCCACCTGCACTAGTAGCTATTTATTTAATAGCAACCACCTGAACGATTCACGATGCAGCGACGTTTTTTCCTGTCCCTGATCAGCCTGACCCTCGCAGGCTCGCTGCTGCCAGTGGCGGCTGGCACGCCTGCCGAACTTTCCCAGGCGTCATCAGCACCGTCATTGATGCTGGCCAATGTGTACCGTTCCGGCATTGTTCTGGCCGACTACTGGGTCAGTGAAAAATTCGATGGGGTGCGCGGCTACTGGGACGGCCAGCTACTCTGGACACGCGGCGGCGAGCGCATTGCCGCACCTGGCTGGTTCACGGCGGGCTGGCCCAAAGTGGCGATGGATGGTGAACTCTGGGCCGGTCATGGGCAGTTTGCCAGGGCGGTTTCCACCGTGCGCCAGCAAACGCCAAATGACCCCGCCTGGCGCACCATGCGTTTCATGGTGTTTGACCTTCCCGCCTTCGGCGGCCCGTTCACGGAAAGGATTCCGGCCTTGAATGGCGTGGTCAGCCGGATTGACCAGCCCTGGGTGCAGGCAGTGGCGCAGTTCAAGGTGGCAAATCACCAGGCACTACAGGTCTTGCTTGCCAAAACCGTAAAAAACGGCGGCGAAGGACTGATGCTGCATCGAGGTGCTTCCCTGTACAAAGGCCAGCGCACGGACGACCTGCTCAAGCTCAAAACCCACGAAGACAGCGAAGCGCGCGTGGTGGCGCATATTCCCGGCAAGGGCAAATACGCCGGCAAGCTGGGCGCGCTGCTGGTTGAAATGCCGGCGACTGACGGCCAGCCCGCGCAGCGCTTCAAACTCGGCACCGGTTTTAGCGATGCCCAGCGGCAAAACCCGCCAGCTGTAGGAATGCGCGTGACTTACCATTTCAGAGGATTGAACGGCAGCGGCATTCCGCGTTTTGCCAGTTTCATGCGGGTGCGCGAAGACTGACCCTTTGCCTGAAAACGGCGCATCCGCGCGTTTCCTTAAGGCTTATTTCTTGACGCAATCGGCGTAGTAACGGATTTTCCCCTTGGCATCGGCCTCTTCGACCAAGCCATGGATGTCCGTCTCAAAGCCCGGGCACTGGGCATTGAACTCGCGGGAAAACTTGAGGTAATCGACAATTTTCCTGTTGAACACCTCGCCGGGAATCAGCAGCGGAATACCCGGCGGATAAGGCGTAACCAGCCCGACGGTGATGCGGCCTTCCAGATGGTCGATTTCCACACGCTCGGTCGTGCGATGGGCGATGTGGGCAAAGGCATCGCTCGGCTTCATGGCCGGGGTCAGGTCGCTTAAGTAAACGTCAGTCGTCAAGCGCGCAATGTCGTACTTGGCGTACAAGGCATGAATATGCTGGCACAGATCAGCCAACCCCATGCGCTCGTACTTCGGAAACTGCTGGCAGAACTCGGGCAGGATGCGCCACATCGGCTGGTTCTTGTCGTAGTCGTCCTTGAACTGCTGCAGCGCGGTCAGCAGAGTGTTCCAGCGACCCTTGGTGATGCCGATGGTGAACAGGATAAAGAAGCTGTAAAGACCGGTTTTTTCAACAATCACGCCGTGCTCGGCCAAAAACTTGGTTACGATGCTGGCCGGAATGCCGGTTTTGGAAAACTTGCCATTCAAGTCCAGGCCGGGCGTGACAATCGTCGATTTGATCGGGTCCAGCATGTTGAAGCCGGTCGCCATCTGGCCAAAACCGTGCCAGTTGTTAGCGCCGTTCTTCGCTGTCTTGGCACTTCGTGACTCGCCCTTGATGATCCAGTCCTTGGCCAGGCCAATGCCCTCCTCCACCAGCTTGTCCGGCCCCCAGACCTTGAACCACCAGTCAGCGCCATATTCTTCGTCAATCTTGCGCATGGCGCGGCGGAAGTCGAGTGCCTCGGCAATGCTTTCTTCCACCAGCGCCATGCCGCCGGGCGGCTCCATCATGGCGGCAGCCACGTCGCAGCTGGCGATGATGCTGTACTGCGGCGACGTTGAGGTGTGCATCAGGTAGGCCTCATTGAAGAGGTGCCTGTCCAGCTTGGTGTTTTGCGAATCCTGCACCAGCACCTGACTGGCCTGGCTGATGCCGGCCAGCAGCTTGTGGATTGACTGCGTGGCATACACCACCGCATTTTTGGGCCGCACCCGGTTCTTGCCCATCGAGTGGTAGGTGCCGTAAAACGGGTGAAAAGCCGCATGCGGCAACCAGGCTTCATCGAAATGCAGGTTGTCGATGTAACCGTCCAGCATGCCCTTGATGGTTTCCGTGTTGTACATCACACCGTCGTAAGTAGACTGGGTCAGCGTCAGCACCCGGGGCTTGACGGTGGCGGCGTCAACGCCCTTGAGCAGCGGATTTACAGCGATTTTGGCGCGGATGGCGTCAGGTTCGAATTCGCTCTGCGGAATCGGGCCGATGATGCCGAAATGGTTGCGCGTCGGCTTCAAAAACACCGGGATCGAGCCCGTCATGATGATGGCATGCAGGATGGACTTGTGGCAGTTGCGGTCCACCACGACGACGTCGCCTGGCGCCACGGTGTGGTGCCACACCATCTTGTTGCTGGTCGAGGTGCCGTTGGTGACGAAAAAGCAGTGGTCGGCATTGAAAATACGCGCAGCGTTGCGCTCCGAAGCCGCGACCGGACCGGTATGGTCCAGCAACTGGCCCAGTTCCTCCACGGCATTGCAGACGTCTGCACGCAGCATGTTCTCGCCAAAGAACTGGTGAAACATCTGCCCCACCGGGCTCTTCAAAAATGCCACGCCGCCGGAATGACCCGGGCAGTGCCACGAATAGGAGCCGTCTTCGGCGTAATCGAGCAGGGCCTTGAAAAACGGCGGCTGCACGCCCTCAAGGTAACTCTTGGCCTCGCGAATAATGTGGCGCGCCACAAACTCGGGTGTGTCTTCGAACATATGGATGAAACCATGCAGTTCGCGCAGGATGTCGTTCGGAATATGGCGGGAAGTTTTTGTCTCGCCATAGACATAAATTGGCACATCAAGGTTTTTCCGGCGCACCTCGGCAATGAAGTTGCGCAGGTTCAGCACCGCCGGGTCCAGGTCGGGCCCGGGGGTGAATTCCTCGTCATCAATCGACAAAATAAAGGCACTGGCACGGCTTTGCTGCTGCGCAAATTGCGACAAATCGCCATAGCTGGTCACACCCAGCACCTCAAAGCCTTCGCTTTCTATGGCTTGGGCGAGCGCGCGAATACCCAATCCCGAGGTGTTCTCGGAACGGAAGTCCTCGTCAATGATGACAATCGGAAAGCGAAATTTCATGGCGTATGCAGCAATTTAAGGTGGCCCTGAACCTGTCGGAGGGTATGAGGAAAACGCTCGATGGGCATAGACAGGTTGAGCCCGAACGGTTTGATAAAAGAAGCCTTTGCACTACCGACGCGGGTCACGCGCTGGCACTGCCCTGTAATTGGCCGGACTGCGATTCTCGCCTGCCTGGGGTGCGGCCCTGCTGCCCGGTTGTGCAAAAGGCTTTCAGACTGCGAAGTGTAAGGAGGTATTGTGTCCATTCGCTTGCGTAAAGCCTGTTTGACTCAAAATGTAGCAAATCATCGACAATGGAAAGAATCATGAGTGAATCAAGTATCTGGTGGCTGCTGGCAGGTGCTGCAGTTGCCGCTGAGTTGGTGACAGGCACCTTTTATCTGCTGATGCTGGCTGTCGGATTCGCCGCAGGCGCATTGGCGGCCTACCTGGGCTTTGCCCTGATAGGCCAGATGCTGATAGCCGCGGCTATTGGCGGCGGCGGGGTGGCTGCCTGGCACTGGCATCGCAGTAAAAGCCCAGCACCCGTTTCAGCCAATGCCAACCGGGATGTTCATCTGGACATCGGCGAGCCCGTCCACGTGCTACGGTGGAACGCTGACGGCACGGCCAGCGTGCATTTTCGCGGTGCCCACTGGACTGCTGTTGCCGCTGATCCGGCAGAGCCCGCAATTCCAGGGAACTTTCGCATCAAGGAAGTGCGGGGCAATTGGCTGGTCATCGAAAAACTGTAGGCTGCCCGAAGCACTGCGAGTCATTGCAAGGCATATGCGTTAACACCCTGGCCGCCTAGTCAGGAATCCTTATTTTTAATCAACGGAGATTTCATGGAAATAGCACTCGTCATCCTCATCCTGGCCGGCATTTTTATCGTGCAGAGCATCAAGGTGGTTCCGCAGCAAAACGCCTGGGTCGTAGAGCGCCTGGGTAAATACAACGGCACTCTCACGCCAGGCCTGAATTTTCTGATTCCTTTTATAGACAGGGTGGCCTACAAACACAGCCTGAAGGAAATTCCGCTTGATGTGCCCAGCCAGGTATGCATTACCCGCGACAACACCCAACTGCAGGTCGATGGCATTTTGTATTTCCAGGTGACCGACCCGATGCGGGCCAGCTACGGCTCGTCCAATTACATTGTGGCAGTAACGCAACTGGCGCAGACCTCGCTGCGCTCTGTTATCGGCAAACTGGAACTGGACAAAACTTTTGAAGAGCGCAACATCATCAATGCCCAGGTGGTGGCAGCCATTGACGAGGCGGCGCTGAACTGGGGCGTCAAGGTGCTGCGCTACGAGATCAAGGACTTGACGCCGCCCAAGGAAATCCTGCATGCCATGCAGTCGCAAATCACCGCAGAACGCGAAAAGCGCGCACTTATTGCCGCCTCCGAAGGCCGCAAACAGGAACAGATCAACATCGCCACCGGCGAACGCGAAGCCTTCATCGCCCGCTCCGAAGGCGAAAAGCAGGCTGCGATCAACAATGCGCAGGGCGAGGCATCGGCTATTCTGGCCGTGGCCGAAGCCAATGCCAGAGCCATCGAAGTCGTCGCGATGGCGATTCGCCAGCCCGGCGGCGAACTGGCGGTTCAACTCAAGGTGGCAGAAAAAGCCGTCGCGGCCTATTCGCAGGTCGCCAGCGACGCAACCACTACATTGATCGTGCCCAGCAATATGACCGAAGTTTCAGCGCTGATCACTTCAGCCATGAAAATGGTGCAGTCCAACAAGGCATGATCCGCTAAGCATTGATACTTATTCAGAGGCAAAGCGATGAGTGTAAAAAATGTTCTCGGCACTGAACTGTTGCCGTGCTCTTATGACCCGCTCACCGGGTATTTCCGCGACGGCTGCTGCAACACCGGCGCATTCGACCTCGGTTCGCATCTGGTCTGCGTACGGGTTACCGGGGAATTTCTGTCGTTTTCAAAAGCACGCGGCAATGATCTGGTCACCCCCTTGCCACAGCACCGTTTTGCCGGCCTCCAACCCGGCGATCGCTGGTGCTTGTGCGCCCTTCGCTGGCGGGAAGCGCTGGAGGCGGGTGTTGCACCGCCGGTCATTCTTGAATCCACCCATGCCAGCGCGCTGCAATTTGTCACTTTGGCGCAGCTTGAAAAACATCGGTTTCAGGGCACGGTGCATTAACAACGAATTTCATGGGCTTGTCCGGATAACCAGTGTTATGTGAAGGACTTGCAGAACTCCACAAGCCAGTCGAATTAACCGCTGCATGAGGCAAAAAAAAGATGCGGGCACCGCCTAAAAGGCTGGAAGATCAGGGTAT
>JAYWDL010000077.1:0-7501 GCA_043779865.1 Polaromonas sp. | reverse complement strand
CTGCTGCGAGCAGTGCCGTCAAGGCAGCCAGGAATTGGAGTCCAGCCTTCATTTGGAAGCCTCTTTCAGAATTTCGGCGGTGAGCCTGTCGTATTCGCCGTTGGCGCGGCGAACATAAATGCCAGTGATGACAATGGTGAAAACGATCACGCCCATGCCGATAGGAACGCCCAGGGAGGTGACGCCTGCGCCAATCGGCTGCGCCAGAAAGGGCTTGTTGAATGCAATCAGCGCAATGTAGCCGTAATAGACCACCATCATGAGGGCCGTCATTGACCAGCCAAAGGTATTGCGCTTTCTGCGAAGTTCGTGGTATTTGGGGTTGGCCTCTATCTTGGCCACCATGGGATCAACCCTGACAGGATCACTCATATATCTCCTCCGACTTGGGTAGTCAGTAATGACAACAGCCCCGGGCGGGCATTGCAGAGGGTAGATTCTGTCGGTAGCTGCTGACCAAGTCCTTACGCCGTGAGAAAGTAGTTTTGTAAGGAGTTTCCCTTGGTTTAAATGCGTTTAAAAACGTAGTTTCAGGCTGTTTTTCTTCTAATTTATTGCAATGAAAAATGATGCTCAAGGGTTAACACTTGAGTTGTAAGTTGCTGTTCAGTTCCATGTCAGGTGTTGTTGGGATGACGTCAGAATCTGGTCAGCCAAGGCCAGGACAGTGAAGCGCGTTACCTGTCCAGGTGATCGGCATGGATAAATAAAGGAGACAACGAAAAATGGTGACAGTTGTGGAAGACATACCCATGACGATGGAGCAGAGGAAGGTCATCTTCGCCTCATCGCTGGGCACGGTATTCGAGTGGTATGACTTTTACCTGTACGGTTCGCTGACCACAATTATTGCCAAGCAGTTTTTCAGTGGACTTGACGCTGGGTCAGCCTTTATTTTTGCGCTACTGGCCTTTGCCGCCGGTTTCATCGTTCGTCCGTTCGGTGCGCTCGTGTTTGGGCGCCTGGGCGACATGATTGGCCGCAAGTACACCTTCCTGGTCACCATTTTGGTCATGGGCCTGTCCACCTTTATTGTGGGATTTCTGCCTAACTACGCCTCTATTGGCGTTGCAGCGCCGGTGATTTTGATTGCACTGCGCATGCTCCAGGGTCTGGCACTCGGCGGAGAGTATGGCGGCGCTGCAGTTTATGTAGCCGAGCACGCTCCTGCCGGCAAACGGGGTGCCTACACCTCCTGGATTCAAACCACCGCAACCCTGGGCCTGTTCCTGAGCCTGCTGGTCATTCTGGGGGTACGCACCGTCCTGGGCGAAGCGGCATTTGCAGACTGGGGCTGGCGCATTCCTTTCGTTGTCTCCATCTTGCTGCTGGCGGTGTCTGTGTACATTCGCCTGTCATTGAACGAGTCGCCCGCTTTCCAGAAAATTAAGGCAGAAGGCAGGACGTCCAAAGCGCCGTTGTCCGAGTCGTTTGGCGAATGGAAAAACCTGAAAATCGTGATTCTGGCTTTGATCGGCTTGACCGCCGGCCAGGCAGTGGTCTGGTATTCCGGCCAGTTCTACGCACTGTTTTTCCTGATAGAGGCCCTCAAGGTTGACGGTCCTACGGCCAACATCCTGGTGGCTTACTCGCTGATTCTGGGCGCACCTTTCTTTGTGATATTTGGTAGCTTGTCTGACAAGATTGGCCGCAAGCCGATCATTATGGCCGGCTGCCTGCTGGCGGTCGTTACCTACTTCCCGGTATTCACGGCACTGACCAAGGCTGCCAATCCTGACCTGGCTGCGGCGCAAGCCAAAAACCAGGTGGTTGTGACTGCTGACTCGAAGGAATGCTCGTTCCAGTTCAACCCAACGGGTACTGCCAAGTTCACCAGTTCCTGCGACATTGCCAAACAGGTTCTGGCAGGTGCATCGGTAAGCTACGAGAACGTCGTAGCGCCCGCAGGGACTGTCGCCAGCATCAAAATTGGCAACACGGCGATTCCAAGCTACACCGCCAAGGGCCTGAGCGCAGGCGAAGCCAAGAAGAAGGACGCCGAGTTCAAGAAGGCCATTGCTGATGATTTGAAGGCCGCTGGTTACCCCAGCAAGGCTGACCCCGCCAAGATTGACAAACTCACAGTCACGCTGATCCTGTTCTATCTGGTGCTGCTCGTCACCATGGTCTACGGCCCGATTGCCGCCATGCTGGTGGAGTTGTTCCCCACCCGTATTCGCTACACGTCGATGAGCTTGCCGTACCACATTGGTAACGGCTGGTTTGGTGGCCTGCTGCCAACGACAGCGTTTGCCATCGTGGCGCAGACCGGCAACATGTACAACGGGCTGTGGTATCCCATCATCATTGCTGCAGTGACCTTCGTGGTGGGCACCCTGTTCATCAGGGAAACCAAAGATGTTGACATTTACGCCAACGATTGATTGAGCTTTCGGCAGCGCGGGCCTTGACGCAGGTCCTTGACCGCCCGTGCTGCCGTACTGGAATTTTCAGACGTTTTACAAGGTCCTTGCCGTCTCGCCTGAATAATGCTTTTTAGCTGAATATTTCTATGGGCTATCCTGTTAGCTCCACGGCCGGATTTCATGCGGGTGCATTGAAGTTACGCCCCGCAAGGGCTGCACGTGAGCTTCTGAGACGATTTTCTCTAAAAAATCACCCATGGGGATGCCTGAAAGTTTGAGGCGTTGGTCGGGCCGTTCAGGGGGATTTATGAACATGCTGTGGAGCTAACTGGGATAGCCCGTATGAAAAAGCAGCGTTTGGGGTCATGGTGAACAACTGCTGTCAACGCCAGCCGAAGGCAGGTGACCCGATTGAAATTGCACGTCCGTTCACCTGGCATTTTTGTTGCACAACTAAACTCCACGCAAGTCAACTCGACTCAACTTATCCGGGGCGAATAGATGATCTCAGCAAAAATTCAATTTGAGCGACGTCAGCTATTGACTGCGATCGGTGGAGCTGGTGTAGCGTGGGCCGGGCTTGTTCCCGGTCTCTTGCGGGCCCAGTCAGTTTTTGTCAAGCCACTTCGGCTTGTCGTCCCGTTTCCGCCGGGCGGGCCGACCGACATTGTGGCCAGGCCGCTTGCGCAAATGTTGTCGCTGGCGCTGGGGCAGCCCGTGACGGTCGATAACCGCGCTGGTGCTGGCGGCTCCATCGCAGCTGACAGCGTGGCGAAGTCGCCCGCCGATGGCTACACCTTGCTCATGGGTACGGTAGGCACGCACGCCATCAATGCGGCGCTTTACAAAAAATTGCCCTACGACCCCGTGAAAGACTTCACGCCCCTTGGGCTTGCAGCCAGCGCGCCGGTAGCGTTGGTGGTCGGCTCTGCTTCGCCCTACGCTACGGTCGCCGACCTTGTAGCGGCGGCCAGGCGGCAACCGGGGAGTATTGAGTTTGGATCAGCCGGTAACGGGACGCCAGGACATTTGACGGGCGAATTGTTTGCCAAGGCTGCGGATATTCAACTTAGGCATATTCCCTACCGCGGCAGCGCGCCGGCCGTCACTGATTTGCTGGGCGGTCAGATTCGCCTGATGTTTGACCCGGTGCAGTCAGTGCTGCCCCAGGTGCGCGGGGGCAAGCTGCGCGCGCTGGCTGTGAGCAGTCGGGAGCGCTCTTCTGTATTGCCGGAAGTGCCAACGCTGGCCGAGGCTGGTTTGTCCGGCTTCGAGGCCGAGGCCTGGTGGGCCGTTTTTGCCCCTGCCAATTTGCCAGCACCTGTGGCCAATTTGCTGCGCTCTGAAGTCGAACGCATTGTGCGCTCCGACGCATTTCGCGAAAAGCTTGGCAATCTAGGAGTGACGCCAGCGCCTGCCATGCGCCAATCGTTTGCCGACTTTAACCGTGCAGAGCTGGCCAAATGGGGCAAGGCGGTACACGATTCCGGAGCCTCTCTCGAATAGCGCTGTTCTTTTGCGCATTACTTCACACCACCTTCAAGGAAAAGCACAGCATGAAACTCAACGATGAGGAAAAGGCCATCCTGGCCGGGGATATGGGGAGCATTCCCCAATGGGCTTTACAGCACCAGATAGCTGTTGGCGATTTTTTTGGCGCTGAAGATTTTGTGCCGGTGACGCAGGCACACATCATGGCCGACACCGAGAGCCTGGGTCAGGCTGGCGTGATGTGGCTTGAAAAGCTGGCGGCCACACAAGGTGGTCAGCGGCAAGTGAGGATCCCGACCATTACCGACCCGCGCGGCACAGACTTCGCCAAAGCCGACATGCTCAAGCAAACCGGCTGGATGCTCGACCTGGAGCAACGAGCCATTGATGCTTTCGTCAAGCTGGGTGTCTCAATGACCGATACCTGCATCAACTACCAGACCATTCAGGCACCCACACGCAACGAGAGCGTCGCCTTTGGCGATACCGGCGTGGTGATTTATTCCAATTCGGTATGCGGCGCACGCACCAACTTTGAGGGAGGGCCGTCCGCGCTGTCGGCAGGCCTGACAGGTCGCACTCCGCGCTATGGTTTCCACCTGGATGCGCAACGGCGCGCCACGCTACGCATTCGCGTTGACTACACGCCCCGCTCGCTCAACGACTGGGGTGCTCTCGGTGGTGTGATTGGCCGTTTGGCGGGCAATTATTGGTCTATTCCAGTGCTTGAGGGCCTGGATACCGTACCGGGTTCTGACGCGCTCAAACATTTCGGCGCAGCCATGGCCAGCTTTGGCTCAATTGCTTTGTTCCACCTGGTCGGCATCACGCCCGAGGCCAACCGCATCGAAGACGTGGGTGGCGACAAGCTGCCCGTCGCGCATCGGGTAGGCGAAGGCGAGATCAAGGCCTTTCAGTCGGCTTATGCAGCGACTGACGACATTGACGTCGTGGTGTTTTCGGCACCGCAGCTCAGCCTGTACGAATTGCGCGAGCTGGCCAATTTATGCGAAGGACGAAAGTTTGTTCGCCCCCTGTTGGCCACGACCAGCCCGCAGGTCAAGCCAGATGCTGACCGTATGGGCTACACCGAGCGCATAGAAACCGCAGGTGGCCAAGTGCTGTCGGGCATGTGTTTTTACCAGTCCTACGCGCGCGAAATTGCCGAGGCCAATGGCTGGAAGCGCCTGGCGACCAACAGCGCCAAGCTGGTCAATATTCTGGGTGGTTATGGCTATGTACCCATGCTCGCCTCAATAGAGCGTTGTGTTGAAGCCGCAGAAACAGGGAAACTGTCATGAAAGAAATTACGGCGCGTCACGCCATCGGACAAACAGTACGCGGCATGGCCATGGTTGCCAATGATGGCTTTTCTGCCCGCTACGATTTGAATCGCGTCGACGGCGTTTTTTCCAGACCGGCGCACAAATTGGTGGGCCAGTCCTATGTGGGAAAAATTTTGGTGCTCGACACCGCAAAAGGAGGCGTTGCCAGTGCCTGGATGCTGCACGAAATGGCATCACGGCAAAAAATTCCGCTGGCTATCGTGTTCAACACCGTGAATCCCATTTTGGTACAGGGCGCGGCATTCAGTGGAATGACCATGTTGGCGGGGTTTGACGAAGATATCACCGCATGGGTGGCCAATGGTGCCACGGTAGAGATCGATCCGGCGCGCAAACGGTTGCGGGTGCTGTAGCGGTTTTGCCCTGGCCGTTAGCCGCGACTATCGGTCCACCCATCGCAAGCCTCCCGCGCAAAGGGGTTTTCGTCGGCATGTTTGTTAAGGACCCTCTGCATAACTCTGGCGAGACTGTGGCACGCGGATCGGGATGGGCCATGAGGCGTCTTTTTGCAGCCAATAGTTTAGCTATTGGCAAGAAAAACAACGAAGTGGACCGCCCGAGCCCGCGTGATCACAGGCCGCAGGGAGTTATGCAGAGGGTCCTTAAGGTTCAGAGCCGGCCACGTTACGCCAACGGTTTGGCCAGCCAGTATTTACGCCTGATAACCACATGGTTAGCCTGGCAGGTGCCGATGCCTAGAATGTTTGACCTCTTCAGGAAAGCACCCAATAGATGTCCCAGGGAACCATCCGCATTCGCGGCGCGCGCCAGCACAACCTCAAAAATATCGACCTGGACATCCGCACCGGCGAAATGACGGTCGTCACCGGCCCCAGCGGCTCGGGCAAGTCCTCGCTGGTATTTGACACGCTGTTTGCCGAAGGCCAGCGCCGCTATGTAGAGACTTTTTCGGCCTATGCCAGGCAGTTTCTGGACCGCATGGACAAGCCGGCGGTGGACAAAGTTGAAGGCGTGCCACCGGCCATTGCCATCGACCAGACCAATCCGGTGCGGTCTTCGCGCTCGACCGTCGGCACCATGACCGAGCTCAATGACCACCTGAAACTGTTGTATGCCCGCGCGGCGCAGCTGTTTGACAGGCAGACGGCGCAAGCTGTCCGGCACGACACGCCGGAGTCAATTTATACCGAACTGATGGCTCGCACGCTTAGTTTCACCGCCGGGCCGCCCCAAGGTGAAGCAGCCCCCTCGGGGGGCAGCGCAGGACACGCAGTGCCAAGCGTGGGGGCAATAGCCGGTGACCCCCGGGTTGTCATGACGTTCCCGGTTGAACTCCCCGGTAACACCAGCGCCGATGAAATTGCGCAGTGGCTGTCGGCCAGCGGCTTCACGCGGGTTCACGCCGAGCGCGATATCGGCACGCCGGCCGGCCCGCACAAGCTGCTCGATGTCGTCGCCGACCGCTTTCGCCTTCACGCCACCGAAAAAATCCGTGTCATCGAGGCTATTGAAACCGCCTTGAAACGCGGCGGACGGCTCAATGTGTATGTGCAGTGGAGCGCCGACGGCGGCAGTGAACCGGATGGGATGTGGCGATTTTCGACCGGCCTGCATTGCCCCGAGAGCGACTTGCGCTACGCCGAACCGACGCCTTCGCTGTTTTCCTTCAATTCGGCTATGGGTGCCTGCGAAACCTGCAAGGGTTTTGGTCGTGTCATTGGCGTGGACTACGGCCTTGTCATCCCCAATGACAAGCTCACCTTGCGCGCCGGTGCGGTCAAGGTCATGCAGACGCCAGCGTGGAAAGAAGCGCAGGACGATTTGATGCGCCACGCCGAGGCCGAGGGCATTCCGCGCGATACGCCCTGGAGCAAACTTTCACCCGGGCAACAGGCCTGGGTCATCAACGGCTCGCCGTCGTGGAACGGGAAATGGAACCAGCACTGGTTTGGCATCAAGCGCTTTTTTGCCTACCTGGAAAGCAAGGCCTACAAGATGCACATCCGCGTGCTGCTGTCCAAGTACCGCAGCTACACGCTGTGTGCATCCTGCGGCGGCGCGCGCCTCAAGATTGACGCGCTGCTCTGGCGGCTGGGCTCGAAGGAGGCTGCTGATGCAGTGCTACCGCCATCGGAGCGATTCATGCCGGTCGGCGTGCAATGGAATCGCGAACAGCTCGAAGCCTTGCCGGGCCTCTGCCTGCACGACTTGATGCGGCTGCCGATTGACAGGTTGAAGGCGTTTTTTGATGGCCCCGGAGTTACTCCCTCCCCCTCTGGGGAAGGGGCAAGACCATCGGAAGGGGCGGGACACGGCGAAGCGCAGGCCTTGAAATCG
>JAYWDL010000076.1:0-7502 GCA_043779865.1 Polaromonas sp. | reverse complement strand
ACCCCGATCTTCCCGCCCTTCAGGGGGCGCCCGCAACTCATTTTTCGCACCCAAGCGCAGAAAATTCAACTCGACGTTGGAATTCTGCAAGTGGCTCTGATGAAAACACAGCAAGCTGGCCTTGGGCACTTCGTGACATCCTTACGTCCTGAAGCGACCCGGCGAGAGGCCCGCCATGGTTGAAAAACGCGGCCTCCACGGCATTCTTGCCCATGTCGTGATGGTGCTGGGCGTACTCATCGTTGCCTTTCCGCTCTACCTTGCCTTTGTGGCGTCCACCCACACGGCGCAAGACATCGTGCAGGCGCCGATGCCACTGCTACCCGGCACGCATCTGTGGGAAAGCTACAAGGCTGCGCTGTTCGGGCGCGAAGCCAGTGCCGGCTCCAATGCGCCGGTCGCCCACATGATGTGGGTCAGCTTTGTAACGGCGATGGTTATTGCTGTGGGCAAAATCTCGATCTCGCTGCTGTCGGCGTTTGCAATCGTGTACTTCCGCTTTCCCTTCAGGAAAATCTGCTTCTGGGCGATTTTCGTGACGCTCATGCTGCCGGTCGAGGTGCGCATCTTGCCGACCTACAAGGTGCTGTCGGACCTGAACCTGCTCAATACTTATGCTGGCCTCACGGTGCCGCTGATTGCTTCGGCCACCGCGACCTTCCTGTTTCGCCAGTTCTTTTTGTCCGTCCCCGACGAGCTGACCGAAGCGGCGCGCATGGACGGCGCGAGCCCGATGCGTTTTTTCTGGGACATTTTGCTGCCGCTGTCCAAAACCTCGATGGCCGCGCTCTTCGTAATCCAGTTCATTTACGGCTGGAACCAGTACCTCTGGCCGCTGCTGGCCACCACCAGTGAAGACATGTACCCCGTGGTGGTCGGCATCAAGCGAATGATTGCCGGCGGCGATGCGGCCAACGAATGGAACGTGGTCATGGCGACCGCCATTCTGGCCATGCTGCCGCCCGCGCTGGTGGTGGTGCTGATGCAGAAATGGTTCGTCAAGGGCCTGGTTGATACTGAAAAATAAAAAAACAGGCAAGCAATAAATGGCATCCCTTTCCCTCAAGAACGTCATCAAGCGCTACGGCTCTGGCAAGAGCGCCATTCCAGTGCTGCACGGCGTCAGCGCCGAGATTGCCGACCATGAATTCATCGTCATCGTCGGGCCGTCGGGCTGCGGCAAATCAACCCTGCTGCGCCTGGTGGCCGGGCTGGAAGAAATCACTGAAGGCCAGATCGAAATTGGCGGCAAGGTGGTCAACGACCTGGAGCCTTCCGAACGCGACATCGCCATGGTGTTCCAGAACTACGCGCTCTACCCGCACATGAGCGTGTTTGACAACATGGCTTACGGCCTGAAGATTGCCAAAGTGCCCAAAGAGGAAATCAAGACCCGTGTTGCCAAGGCCGCGAAAATCCTCGAACTCGGCCAGCTGCTCGACCGCAGGCCGCGTGCCCTTTCCGGCGGACAGCGCCAGCGTGTGGCCATGGGCCGGGCCATCGTGCGCCAGCCGCAGGTTTTTTTGTTTGACGAGCCGCTGTCCAACCTGGACGCCAAGCTGCGCGTGCAGACCCGCCTGGAAATCCAGAAGCTGCACCGCGAACTGGGCATCACCTCGCTGTTTGTCACGCACGACCAGGTCGAAGCCATGACGCTGGCCCAGCGCATGATGGTCATGAACGCCGGCCGCATGGAGCAGTTCGGCACGCCCGAAGAGGTTTACAACCGCCCGGCCACCACCTTTGTCGCCAGTTTCATGGGTTCGCCGCCGATGAATTTGCTCAGGCAGGCCCCTAACGCCGACTTTGGCGGCAAGCCCGGCGCCATTCTGGGCATTCGTCCCGAACACCTGCTGGTCGGCGCCACGGGCTGGGCGGTGCAGGTCGAAACCATTGAAATGCTGGGTGCCGAACGTTTGGTGTACTGCCGCATGGGCGACGAGTTCCTGATCGTTCGCACCGACGAAAGCCTGTCGTCAGCGCCGATGATCGGCGCCACGCTGTATGTCACGCCGCGCGCTGATCGCCTGCACTGGTTTGACGCCGACACCGGCAAGCGCCTGTGATAGGTGACGCAGAAAAAGCGCGAGAATTGTCCGGGTCTGGCAGCACCGGCCGCCGCGCCGGGCCGCCCCAAGCAAGGCCAGCCCCCTCGGCCAGCCGAGCGTCTGATTGAACTCGGCACGGACGGCATCATCACCGACCGGGTCGATCTGTTCAGCCCGGCCTAGCCAGAGACAGCGGCGAGCGTCAATGTGATCGGGGGTCGGCTTGTTCGGTTCTGCGCTACCGCTTCCAGCCACCAAGCTGCCACCACTGGCTGGCAGCAGTTGCAAGCACCAGCGCGACGTAGGTCAGCATCTTGCCGTCACGGCCCAGTAGCACCAGTCCGGCCACCAGCACCACTACACCCACTACAAAATTGATAGCTATCTGTGCCCACAAGGCATACGCAAAAGGCTTATTTGATCCAAAAAAACCGGCAAACAACCGTGAAAATACCACCAGCAGCAAGGCAATCAGCGCGGCAGGCGCCACGAGATTGAGCAAATGGTTGGCAAGCAGGTAAGCAGTCATGTCAGCATCAGGGAAAAAGAATCCAAAATCCAGGCGCATCAAGGTGTAAAAGGGGATTGAGAAGCTGCCTTACCTGTTGTGCACTTCGATTTTATAATCAAGGAATGTCAGTCTGGGCCCTGGGGCTAAACCATCACACCGCACCGCTCGATTTGCGCGGGCGTTTCGCCTATGCCCTTGACCAGATTGAGCCCACCTTGCGCAGTTTGCGCGCATCGCTGGCGCGCCAGCCCGAGGCGACGCTGCTGTCAACCTGCAACCGCACCGAGATTTACTGCGCCGGCGATACCAACGATCTGGAACACACGCTGGAGTGGCTGGCGCACAGCGGCGGCGTTTCGCCCGCCCTGCTGCGCTCCCATGCCTATACGCTGCAGGGCGACCAGGCTGCTCGCCACGCTTTTCGCGTCGCCAGCGGGCTCGACTCGATGGTGCTGGGCGAGCCGCAGATTCTGGGTCAGATGAAAGACGCGGTGCGTGCCGCCGAAGACGCCGGCGCCATGGGCAGCACGCTGCACCAGCTTTTCCAGCGTTCTTTCTCCGTGGCCAAGGAAGTGCGCACCAGCACCGAAATCGGCGCGCACAGCATCAGCATGGCGGCGGCCTCGGTGCGGCTGGCCAGCCAGCTGTTTGAAAACCTGAGCGACATCAAGGTGCTGTTTGTCGGCGCTGGAGAAATGATTGACCTGGCGGCCACGCATTTTGCCGCCCGCAACCCCAAAGCCATGGCGATTGCCAACCGCTCCCTGGCCCGCGGCGAAAAGCTCGCCAGCCGCTTTTGCGCTGAAGTCATGCGGCTGGCCGATTTGCCAAGCCGCCTGCACGAATTTGATGCCGTCATCAGCTGCACCGCCAGCACCCTGCCCATCATCGGCCTGGGCGCGGTCGAGCGCGCGGTCAAGCTGCGAAAGCACCGGCCGATGTTCATGGTCGATCTGGCGGTGCCGCGCGACATTGAGCCCGAAGTCAAGGCCTTGCCCGATATTTACCTCTACACCGTCGATGACCTGGCGCATGTGGTGCAAACCGGCAAGGACAGCCGGCAGGCGGCGGTGCGCGAAGCCGAGGTCATCATTGATGCGGGTGTGCAAAACTTCATGCACTGGCTGGACCAGCGCGGCAGCGTGCCGCTGATCCAGCAGCTCAATGCGCAGGCCGATGTCTGGCGCGCCGCTGAAATCATGCGCGCCAAAAAGCTGCTGGCCAGGGGTGAGCCGATTGATGCGGTGCTTGACGCATTGAGCCGCGGAATCACGCAAAAAATGCTGCATGGCGCACTGGCCGAATTGCACGCGGGCGATGCCTGCAGCCGTGAAGCCACGGCGCAAACGGTGTCCAGATTGTTTTTGCGCGGCCAGCTGCCCAAAGTGGCCAAAAAACACAAAGAGCGTTAGCGCCGGCCTGCGCAGCGGGTGCAGTTGCTGGCTGCGCACTTTTACTGGCACTTCGCCGGTTTGTTCTTCAGTCTTATCGCCTTGCGGACCCGTTTTTTATGAAACCCTTTCTTCGCCAAACCCTGGACCGCCAGCTGTTGCGACTGCATGAGCTGGACGCCTTGCTGTCCGCCAGCGATGTGGTGAGCGACCTTGACCGCTTTCGCGCGATGACGCGGGAACATGCTGAAGCCAGCGTGGTGGCCGAGCAATACACCCGGCTCACCAACCGCGAAGCCGACCTGGCCAGTGCTGAAACGATGCTGGCGGAAGCCAGGAACGACCCTGACATGGCCGCCATGGCCGAGGAAGAAATCGAAGCCGCCAAAACCGATATCACGCGGCTGGACGAAGCCCTGCAGTTGATGCTGATTCCGAAAGACCCCGACGATGGGCGCGCGGCGTTTATCGAAATCCGCGCCGGCACGGGCGGAGATGAATCGGCGCTGTTTGCCGGCGACCTGTTTCGCCTCTACACCCGCTTTGCCGAGCGCAAGCGTTGGCAAACCGAGATCATCAGCGAGTCGCCCAGCGAACTGGGCGGCTACAAGGAAGTCGTGCTGCGCATTGACGGGCCGCTGGATGCCATGGGCATGGGCGTTTATGGCAAGCTGCGCTTTGAATCCGGCGGCCACCGGGTGCAGCGCGTTCCGGCCACCGAAACCCAGGGCCGCATCCACACCAGCGCCTGCACCGTGGCCGTGCTGCCCGAGCCCGACGAAGCCGTCGCCATCCAGATCAACCCGGCCGACCTGCGCATCGACACCTACCGCGCCAGCGGCGCTGGCGGCCAGCACATTAACAAAACCGATTCGGCCGTGCGCATCACGCACATTCCGACCGGCATCGTCGCCGAATGTCAGGACGACCGCAGCCAGCACCGCAACAAAGCCAAGGCGCTGCAGGTGCTGTCGGCCCGCATCATCGAAAAAGACCGCGCGGCGCAGGCTGCCAAGGATGCGGCGATGCGCAAGGGCCTGATCGGCAGCGGCGACCGCAGCGACCGCATTCGCACCTACAACTTTCCGCAAGGCCGCCTGACCGACCACCGCATCAACCTGACGCTGTACAAGCTGCTCACCATCATGGAAGGCGATCTGGACGACGTCATCACGGCGCTGCAGGTGGCGCGCGGTGCTGAACAGCTGGCGGAGCTTGAAACCACGAACAACGGCGGTTAAGCCTTGACACCCGAATTTTTATGCGAAACCAGCCTTCCGCGCAATCAGTACGCGCGCAGGTAGCTATTATTTTTATAGCAAACTCAAGGTAAGACCGTGAACCTGCTCACTTGCGCGCAGGCCCTGGCCGCCGCCCGGACCGCCGGACTGGAGCGGCTGGATGCCCAACTGCTGCTGCTTCATGCACTGGGTAAACCCTTTGGCGACCGGGCCTGGTTGCTGGCGCACGATACCGACGAACTGGCGCAGGAAGTTGCCGAGGCATTTGGCGTCTTGATGCAGCGTCGGGCTAGTGGCGAGCCACTGGCTTACATCGTCGGCAGCAAGGAGTTTTTTGGGCTGGCGCTGCAGGTGGACGCCCGCGTGCTGGTGCCCCGGCCTGACACCGAAACACTGGTGGAATGGTCACTCGACGTGCTCCTGACACCGGCCATGCCGCCAGCGCCGGAGGTTCTGGATCTGGGCACGGGCAGCGGCGCGATTGCCCTGGCCATCGCACACAGCCAGCAGGCAGTGGACCGCAAGGCTCGGGTGCTTGCCGTGGACGCGAGCGCTGACGCGCTGGACGTGGCCCGTGAAAATGCCCAATCACTGGGGCTGGATGTGGAGTTCCTCGAAAGCTGCTGGCTGGAAAAAGTGAACTCAAGCTTTCACTTGATCGCGAGCAATCCGCCCTATATTGCCAGCGCCGACCCGCATCTGGCTGCCTTGGTGCATGAGCCTTTGCAGGCGCTGGCAGCCGGCGCCGACGGGCTGGACGACATCCGGCAAATCATTGAACACGCACCAAGCCATTTACTGCCCGGCGGCTGGCTCCTGCTGGAGCATGGCTACGACCAGGCTGACCTGGTCCGCGAATTGCTGGTGCAGCGCGGTTTTCTACAGGTTCAGAGCCGTCACGATCTGGCAGGCATTGAGCGCTGCTCGGGCGGGCAATGGCCGCAATGACGGACTACCCCTGCCAGGCATGGGGCATCAGGCAGGCAGCGATAATCAACTTATGGAATTCTGGCATTCAGATTCCCTGTATTCGACGGTCCGGCCCATCGCCGGTTAGTAACCTTCATGGCCTCAATGGCCCCGCCACCTGAAAGATTTCACCATGAGCAATACCGACCCTACCCAGCAGCGCATTGACCAGATCGTCAAATCCAGCGATGTTGTCCTGTTCATGAAGGGCACGGCCCAGTTTCCGATGTGCGGTTTTTCAGGACGCGCGATTCAGGTATTGAAAGCCTGCGGAGTTGCCAAACCTGCGACCGTCAACGTGCTGGAAGACGAGGAAATTCGCAACGGCATCAAGGAATACAGCAACTGGCCAACGATTCCCCAGCTTTATGTAAAAGGTGAATTTGTGGGCGGCTCCGACATCATGATGGAGATGTACCAGAACGGCGAACTGCAGCAAATGCTGGGAGTGTCAGAGGCCTGAAACCGCAACGCCTGCCCAGGCGTTTTTCCTCAAGTCAACCGGTATAGCCTGCGCAGGCGCCCGCATTGACGCGGCCCTTGCATTCGCGCATCAGGCGGGTACTGCGTTCCCTGGTCGTTTCCGCGGAACCGGGTAGAAATTTGATCTGGCCGCTGTGACCCGATTTTTTCTTCACTTTTGCTGAATGCGGTTTACTGCCGCCCTCGGAAGTTGACTCGCTGGCATGGGCGCTGCCCATCAGGACGGCGGCCATCAGCATGATGATCCCGAGCGGCTTGATCACGAAGTGTTTCATCCCTGTTCCCTGTATCAACGTTATTACCATTTTTTAATGCGTTCGAACGCCGTTTTTCTATCCCCTGGCCCTGCCCTGCCTCATTGCAGTTTGGGATCGCCATAGCTTTCATCATCGGGCGGCGTGTCTGCCGGCAGACGGAAGTCTTCACTGGCCCATGCGCCGAAATCGACGTTTTTGCAGCGCTCGCTGCAAAAAGGACGGAAAGGATTGCTGGGCGCATAAACACTGGGTCCGCCGCAGGTGGGACAAACGACCTGCTTGACGGGGAAGGAATCGTTAGGCATGGTGGATACTGCTGAAAATAGTGCCGGAAATTACCGGTTTGCCAAGGTCAGCCGGCATCAGCAGCAAAGGTTCAATTCAAACATCGAGTCACCCGTGTCCGCATGCAGCCGGCCATCCGTTTCAACATGCATGATCCGCACCGAAACCATCAGGCGGTTGCAGCTGATCTCGGGAATCAGCCCTGACGCTGACTCGAGGCGCAGGCGCAACAGCTGAAAGTTGCGCCCTTGCGGCAGCATCTGCTGGTATTGGCCGGCAGGCGCCACCACTTTTTGAGGCGCACCCGAATTGCGCAG
>JAYWDL010000075.1:0-2555 GCA_043779865.1 Polaromonas sp. | reverse complement strand
GTCCTTCTTCATGCCAGCCATGGCGCTGGCACCGGCTAAAAGCATGCAGGCAGAAAGGAGGGAGGCGGTCAGTTTTTTCATGGTGAATTCCTTTGGGGAGTGGTTGATGAATCAGTGAATAAAACGGCAGTCATGCCGGTGTTGCAGGGTGTCTGAGCGGGTTCAGCTACCTCCGAACCAGTTGTAACCCTGATCTTCCCAGTAGCCGCCAGGGTAGGTGTTGGTGATGAAAATTGCCTGGATGTGTTTGGGATTTTTGTAGCCCAGCTTGGTGGGCATGCGCAATTTCATCGGAAAGCCGTATTTGGGCGGTAGTGGCTGTCCGTCGTAGGTCAGCGCCAAAATCGTTTGCGGGTGCAGTGCAGTAGGCATGTCAATGCTGGTGAAATAGTCATCGGCGCACTTGAAGCCCACATATTTGGCGCTCAGGTCGGCGCCCACATGGCGCAGAAAGCCGGCAAAGGAAACGCCACCCCATTTGCCAATGGCGCTCCAGCCTTCCACGCAGATGTGGCGCGTGACCTGGTCAATTTGTGGCATGGCCCGCAACTCGGGAAGAGCCCACTTGCGCTTGTCAGCGACCAGGCCGGTAACTTCAAGGCGGTAACTGCTTTCCTCGACTTCGCGTACCTCGTCTTCGCCGTAGTAGGCGTTGAAGGGGAAAGGGCGGGTGATCATCGAGTCAGGATAGGTCGGTGCCAGGCGATGGGGGTCAAATAGCCAGCCCTGCACATCGTCATTCATGCGCGAAATCCGGGTCAGCGCCATGTCGACGCTGTTTTCATCGACCAGCGTGCAGCCCGTGAGCATGGCAAGGCCGCCCAGTGTGAGCGAACGGCGCAGAAAATCTCGACGTGCGGGCTGGCTGATACGGGTGACTGCCTCTTTCAGCACGGCGTCGCCATCGATGGCCAGGCGGGGAGGGGAGTTGATAAACATGTCATGCGCTCCTTTATTTTGTTGTCTTCTTTAGCGACCGCGAACCATGTAAAGCAGCGTGCGCGGAACAAGGGCGACCATCACCAGATGAGCCGCCACAAAAGCGGCGATTGCCGCCATTGCAAAAAAATGAACCAGCCGGGCTCCTTCATAACCGCCCAACAATTCGCGCAGCAGCGGGAATTGCACAGACTTCCAGAGCACCAGGCCGGAGAGCACCAGCAGCACGCTGTCGAGCATGACAAACAGATAGGCCAGGCGCTGCACCATGTTGTAGTGCTGCGGGTCGGCATGGGCGAGCTTGCCCTTGAGTGCGGCCAGCAGGTCGGCCAGCAGGTCGGCCAGCAATGCCCTGAGCGATAACGGGAAGAACTTGTGCAGCAGGCGGCCAGTTGCCAGATTGAAGGCCAGATAAAGAAGGCCGTTAATGCCCAAGACCCACATGGCCGCAAAATGCCACTGGATGGCGCCGCCCAGCCAGCCACCCAGGGTGATGTCTTTCGGGATCGAAAAACCGAGGAATGAGGTGGCGTTGTAAATTCTCCAGCCGCTCGTCATGAGAACAACAACCGCAATCGCATTGAGCCAGTGCATGACGCGCAGCCAGCCAGGATGAATGAGCTGCCCTGAAGTTTTCATCAATGTTCTCCCGATGGTTCGCCAACAAAGCCTGGGGGACCAGGATTTCCACGGCAGTTTTGCTGCGTGTTAGCCATTGGTCGGGTGTAGCGCCAACTTCTTACGGCTTGTCTGCATTTATTTACGGGCAAAATGAAGCTGGAATCGGCGCGGCAGCACAAACCAATGTCAGCCTGCGCAAAGTCTGCTGCCTGAATCACTGAAACAGGCAGAAACAGCGCAAGCTGCAAGTTAAACATGCACCGCTACAAACGACTGTTCGCTGTGGCCGGATTTTTAGGACTGCTATTCGCGGTATTTCAGATCCTGGGTCTGCGGGAAAACTTCAGCCTGGCTTTTCTGCACCAGAAGTTTCTGGACAACGCGATTAGCGGCATGCTGATTTTCATCCTGCTTTTTTCGCTGGGTAATTTGATCCAGATTCCTGGATGGGTTTTTCTGGCAGCTGCGGTGCTGGCGCTTGGAGAGGCATGGGGCGGCGTAGTCACTTATATAGCGGCCGTCATCTCGTGTGCATTTACCTTCTGGCTTGTCCGCCTGATCGGTGGCGATGCCTTGCGGCTAGTGAACGGAAAATGGGCTGCGCGGCTGCTGGCACAGCTGGATGCGCACCCGATCAGAAATATCGTGATTCTGAGAGTTTTTCTGCAGACCGTTCCGGCGCTCAATTACGCGCTCGCCATGTCGGGCATCAAATTTCGCGATTACCTGACAGGTACCTTGCTCGGCCTGCCGCTGCCCATTGCCCTGTACTGCATCTTTTTTGAGTATCTGGCCAGGATGCTGCATATCGCGGTGTTTTGACTTGATGCCCGCAAAGCGCCAATCTGCTATGAAAAATATAGCTGGTAGCGCCCATTTTTCTTGCGCGAACGGCATTTTTTCGTAACTTCTCAATAACTCAAGGCAAGCCAGCAGCCGCAGAGTTGCGAATGAGGGTAGGCAGTGGGGGGATGGTGTTGCTCAGGGACACGCGA
>JAYWDL010000074.1:0-2557 GCA_043779865.1 Polaromonas sp. | reverse complement strand
AGCGTGGCCAGAATCGGCCACAGCGCGCCAGCGAAACCACCTGATTGGCGGGCGATGGCCACGGTCCCGTCGCGCATGATGACGATCTCGAACGTCGTCCAGCCGATGAGCTGTGCAATGTTGAGCAGCACCGGAAGGCGCGCAAACTTGCTGCCATAGGTGGCATGCATCAAGCCAGCGCTGGACAGGCCGCTCTCGCAAGCGATTCTCGCTGTCCATGCCAGTAGACCTGCACCAAGGATGGAGCCGACAATGATTACTGTCAGTGCTTCTTTTGCACCGAGTGCGGGCACAAGATAGGCACCGATTTGCATCACGAGCAGGCCGACGCCCAAGCTGAGCCACAACGCCGCATGGTCGCGAAAACCAAATGACCGGTCTGACGCAGGTAGCGGTTTAAGCGCGGTGTTGTCGCTGGTGTCCAGCGCTGAAGATGCTTGAATGGCAGCCATTACCTTGTCCTTGGTCAATAGCAGGTCGGCTGGCAAGATGCCCCGGAAAAACCGATGCGTCGCAAAGCTGGCTTCCCTGCACGAGGATTTCCTGAATTAGTTTGAATGGGACTTTCTCAGCAACTCCTGGCCTGGGCGGGCGGCAACGACACCCTTGGCGAGGCACCCGCAGGAACGCTCTTTGATTGTAGTGGCGCGTTGGCGGGCTGGCTGATCTGCAAAGCGCAGATTCAGTCAAATACGGGTGATTCCACGCCCAGAACCTTATGAAGTTTCGGACTGGTCGTGGTGTATTGCAAATGAATTTTCTTGTCGGGGAAAATGATCGGTGCCGCGCCGAAAGCCGCCAGCGCACACTCATGAAAGCCACTCAAAATGAGTTTCTTCTTGCCTGGATAGGTGTTGATGTCACCAACCGCAAAAATGCCAGGTGTGTTGGTTGAAAACTTTTCAGTGTCGACCTTGAGTTGCTTGCGCTCGATATCCAGACCCCATTCGGCAATGGGTCCGAGTTTGGGGCTCAGACCGAAGAAAACCAGCAGTACGTCCAGTGGCACCAGGCGGGTAACGCCATCTGCACCGGTGACCTTGGCGCCGGTCAACTTGCCGTTTTTTTCGTCATAGCCGGTAATCTGTCCGACGATGAACTGCATCTCGTAGGCGTCACAAAGCCCCCTCATTTTTGCGACGCTGGCAGGGGCTGCCTTGAAACCGTCGCGACGGTGAATCAGAATCACACTCTCGGCCTTGTTAGGTCCGTCAGCAACAAAGTTCAGCGCCCAGTCAAGGGCCGAGTCACCGCCGCCGGCCACGACAAGATTTTTCCCGGCAAAGTCGGCTGGATTCTTCACACGGTAGAAAAGCTGGGTTTCGTCGAACTTGCCCAGGCCATCGACCCGCAGCAATTTGGGCTGAAAGGCACCAACACCAGCGGCGATGAAGATCGTTTTGGTTAGAAACTGGGTGCCTTTGGAGGTTTCCACAAAGAACCTGCCGTCGTCCTGTTTCTCAACGGTACTGACTTCCTGGCCAAAGTGGAAAGTTGCGCCGAACGGTTCAATCTGTTTGAGCAGGCTGTCAGTGAGTTCCTTGCCGGTACACACGGGCACGGCCGGAATGTCATAAATCGGTTTGTCGGGATAAAGCTCGATGCACTGGCCGCCCGGGTAAGCGAGTGAATCGATCACATGCGCCTTAATCTCCAGCAATCCCAGCTCGAACACCTGAAACAGGCCGACAGGGCCAGCCCCCACGATGATGGCATCGGTTTCAATAGGGCCGTCGTGTTCCGCGGCTGTGTTCATCACTTCTTGATTCAGTTGGGGTTCCATGTTTTCTCGACTAGCTTTTTGATTCGCCCGGAGGCGGGCAGGGGTGTGCTATTGCTATCGCACCAGTTCGGACAGCTTGTCCGTCTTGTCTTTCCAGTCATCGGCATCGGGCAAAGCCGCTTTGCGCTTGGTGATGCTTTTCCATCCTGCGGCACGGCTCAACTCGACATTGAGTTTGATGAAATGCAGCTGATCGGCCGGCACGTCTTCCTCGGCGTAAATGGCATTAACCGGACATTCAGGAATGCAAACAGCGCAATCGATGCATTCGTCCGGATCGATCACCAGCATGTTGGGGCCTTCCCGAAAGCAATCAACAGGGCAGACATCCACACAGTCGGTGTATTTGCAGCGGATACAGGATTCAGAGACGATGTGGGTCATGTTGTTGTGGCTGGTCGGTGTAAACCCGGATTTTAAGAGGTTTCCGGCCACCGGGGCAGAAGCGAGGGGTTAACCGTTTAAGGAGTAAGTGGCGGGTTAAAGGATCAAGGCTGCCCCCGACGTTTTGTGCGAAGCGGTGTCAACGAGCACGAGTGAGCCCAGAATACGCGATTGCCTGTAGGGAAGTGCAGGAATCGGTTCAAGCAACACCAACTCGACCACGCCAATGGCATTGACTTCAAGTTGTGCGGTGTCATGGGTGACAAGGGTATTGATATCAATTTGATGCACGATACGCCGGACCTTGGCCTTCACCCAGCGATGGCCCTGCAGCGCCCAGTAAAGCCTGCCAGGCACCAAAGGTTCTTCATCCATCCAGGCGACGGTCGC
>JAYWDL010000073.1:0-2557 GCA_043779865.1 Polaromonas sp. | reverse complement strand
CTGTTGACAAACAGCATCTATTGGCCGGTATTACGACGCGCGCGCCGCCAGACGAAGAAATACACCGCTGCATTGAGGCTCAGCAGAATGCAGGCGAGCGCCAACTGGATATCGCGCGTGAGGCCTGCCGGATAGATCGCGGCCAGCAGGTAGTGCTCGATGAATCCGCCCGGATAGCCGGCGGCGCCGCCTGCTGCACGCAGCGAGTTCTCAAGCGGAGTGAGCGGGCAGACCTGCCCCGTGAGTTCCACGGCGGCACCCCACGCCACGAAGGGCAGGTGCAGCCACGGAATCCAGCGCCATCGCAAGGCCAGAACGCCGCCGATGATCGCGAAGACGATGAAAAGAAAATGAAACACCACAACCAGGTCAGCAAGAAGTTTGTGCGTCATGGCTAGCTTGCATCGTGGCTTGCATCTTCGAGCCGTAAAAGTGCCAGCGTGACGCGCGACAGGCTTGCATCTACCACGCTGATCTGAAGAAACAGCCTCACCCTCTGCCTCACCCTCACCCTCTCCCGGCGGTAGAGGAAATAGCAGCCTTATTTGGCAAGGTCAGCGTGCAGCCGTCGCCAATCGACTCGCGCCAGACGCGAACGGTCGCCAGCGTTGGCAGGGCCCGGGCGAGTTGTCGCCAGATAAAACCGCACAGGTTTTCAAGTGTGGCAGGGCCAAGACCTTCCACCTCGTCGAGCAGGCGGTGGTCCAGTTGCGGGCGCAGCTCTTCAATCGCCAGCCGCACCAGACCCAGATCCACGACCATGCCGGTGCTCGGGTCCGGTTGCCCCGACAGCGTCACTTCAGCGTTGTAGGTATGGCCATGCACGCGCCGGCTGCTGTCGGCCTCAATCGCACGCTTGAGCGTGTGCGCAGCGTCGAAATAAAACTTTTGACTGATTTCATAGCGCATAGCTGGCGGCCACTGTGTTTCGGCGGTCATCGTATGCCAGTGATTTTGTGGGTCTGCAAGCTCAGGCGCCAGGCGGGCCTTTGCAGGCACAGGGCGATGCACGCCGCGGTGTTGCCGGCGCGCTCGGCGTTGTCCATGGGCTGCAGATAACGATGTGTAAAGTGCGCCGACTCCAGCTCCAACAGGTCGAAAACGGGTTGCGGCCAGACCACCTTCAACTCGTGGCCTTCGCGCTGGAGCCAGGGCGCACCGGCCTTGGGGCTGACGCAAATCCAGTCGATGCCTTCGGGTGCGGCAATCGTGCCGTTGGTTTCCACCGCGATCTGAAAACCGCGTGAATGCAGGGCTTCGATCAGGGCGGCATCAACCTGCAGCAGCGGCTCGCCGCCGGTCATCACGACAAAGCGGTGCGCGCTGTCGCTGGCGGGCCACTGGGCTTCGATCTGGCGCGCCAGCACGTCGGCATCCCTGAACTTGCCGCCCAAGGTGCCGTCGGTGCCGACAAAATCGGTGTCGCAAAACCGGCAGATGGCGTTCGCGCGGTCGGCTTCGCGGCCCGACCACAAATTGCAGCCGGCAAAGCGGCAAAACACAGCCGGCCGGCCGGCGTTGGCGCCTTCGCCCTGCAAGGTGTAAAAAATTTCCTTGACCTGATAGCTCATGCGACGCTCCCGGTGAATCGGAGCGGCAAAGAAAAAGCGGAAGAGATAAAACAGGCGGCCACGAGCGTCGAAATGACAGGGGCAGCGAGGTTTTTATACATGGTAGTCCTCTACATGGCCCCGGAAAAAGAAAAACACCAGCGCGCCGAGACAGCACGTGGGTGAACGGCAGATTTTAACGACTCAGGATTAACCGCCCTTTGACGTTATCCAAAACCCCTTGAGAAACAGCCTTTGAAGGGGCGCTATTTCTGCACCGCTGCAGGGACGCCACCAGAGGCCGTGGGCAGCATGGGATAAGCCCTGGCCATCCATGCATACAGAGCCGCGCCAGCCAGCAAGGTGCTGGCTGCAATTTCAAGCGACAAGGTGAAACCCTCAACAGTGGTGGCGCTGCGCCTGATCAGCAGCGCCACCAGCAGCGGGCCGACAATCTGTCCCACGCCGTAAGCAGCCGTGAGCAGGCCGATAAAGCTGGCCGCCGTGGCCGGGCGCAGGCGGCGCACCTCCTGCATCGCAAAAAAGGTAAGCGCGGTGAAAGGCATGCCCAGCAGCAGGCTGCCAATGGCAAAGCCGGCCAGGCTCGGGCTCCACAGGCTGGTCGCAATGCCCAGCGCCTGCAGCACATAACAAACGCCCAGGCGCACGCGCAAATCCCCGCCATGCGGCAGCCGCGTGGCCACCACCGCGCCGATCATCACGCCCAGCCCAAAGATGGGCCAGAACAGGTCCAGCCAAGCCGAACCGGGCAGCGCTGCGCGCGCAATGACCGGCAAAAAGGTGGCGGTGATGATGTAGCCAAAACCGGCCATGCCGTAAGCCAGCGTCAGCAGCGTCATTTCGGCATGACCCGCGTGCCGGACCGGCGCAGGGCTGGATGGGCCTGCGGCTTGCACAGCCCTCGCACTTAGCGAACTCAACGCAATCAGGCGCTCGTCGCCGCCGCGCAAAACGCGCCACACCGTGGCCGACAGCACAAACGCCAG
>JAYWDL010000072.1:0-2559 GCA_043779865.1 Polaromonas sp. | reverse complement strand
TGCCAGGTGTTCTCATGGGAATGCACCACGTCATACCCGCGCCGGGTGGCCCACCAGGTCGCAGTCGCAAACCAAAGCTGGTTGACCCAGCGGGGCTTAAGGAACGGGGCAGATACGCGGTGGTAAAAAACACCCGGCCAGTGGTGGTCTATTTCCTGCGCAAAAACATGTATTTCATGGCGGCTCGCAAGTTGCTCCACAAGTGCTATTGAATACCGCTCGGCACCGCCGCCGGTGGGTGAAAACGTCCGGTTCAGGACGGCGATACGCAACCTCGACGGGGACGAATGCAACGGCGCCGCAACGCCTGGCGCGGACAAGCTCATTTTTTTCGACGATCCTCATAAGCGGTGGCGATCTTCAGCCAGAAAACCGGTAGTGTCGTCGAGCGGAGCACTGGAACCCGGGGTATCTGCAAAAAATCCGTCTGCGCCTGACAGCGGCTGCGCTGGGTGGTGGTGGCCGTCCTGAAGCCCGCCTCTGCGGCCATGACGGCATGCTTCGTTTCGTAACGGCCATACGGAAAGCAAAAATGCTCTACCGGCTTGCCCACAATGGCCTCCAGTGCGGATTTTCCGAGCGCCATGTCGGCTCGGCACGCCGCGTCGTCCGTGTTGATCAAGTCAAGATGCTGATGGGTATGGGAACCGATCTCCTGCCCGCCGGCAACCCATTCACGCACATCGGCCCCGGTCATGAGAGGTGCTGGCGCAATTCCTAGGTGTTTGTCCCAGACATTGGTTTGCCCCAGCAGCCCGCTCACTGCATAGCAGGTTGATGAAAATCCGTGCTTCTTCAAAACAGGCAAAGCGTTCGCGATGTTGTTTTCGTAGCCGTCGTCGAAGGTGATGCCAACTACCTTGCCTTCTTTTTCTCCATTCAAGTAAGGAAGCAGATCGCCCATCGAAAGACCTGTGTAGCCCAACAGTTTCAGGAAAGACATTTGGCGCGCAAAGGCGTCTGGTGCCACATACAGACTGCGAAAAGGGCTTCCCTTGGGCGGCGCTTCATCGATCTGGTGATAAACCAGAATCGGGATCGGTCTGCGGTTATACGTCAAGTTGGGTTTCATATTTTTGAGACGACCGGGCCTATAGCAGCACGATGTCGTACTGCTCCTGCGCCATAGCGGCCTCGGCCTGCAGCGAGACCGGCTTGCCGATGAAGTCACTCAAACTTGCCAGGTGCTGGCTCTCTTCGTCCAGAAAAAGCTCGATCACCTTGGGCGATGCCACAACGCGGAATTCACGCGGATTGAACTGACGGGCCTCACGCAAAATCTCCCGCAGGATGTCGTAGGTCACGCTTCGCGCCGTCTTGACCACACCCTTGCCGCTGCAGGCGCTGCAAGGCTCGCAAAGCTGGTGCGCCAGCGATTCCCGGGTGCGTTTTCGGGTCATCTCGAGCAGGCCCAGCGCAGAAAAACCGTTGACGGCCGTCTTGATGCGATCACGCGCCAGCTGCTTTTGAAACTCCGCCAGCACGGCATCGCGGTGGTTATCTTTCACCATGTCGATGAAATCGACAATCACAATACCGCCAAGGTTGCGCAGACGAAGCTGTCGGGCAATTGCCTGCGAAGCTTCAAGATTCGTCTTGAAGATGGTGTCGTCGAAATTGCGCGCGCCCACATAGCCGCCTGTATTGACGTCAATGGTCGTCAAGGCCTCCGTCTGGTCAATGATGAGGTAGCCACCTGATTTGAGGTCAACCCGGCGGCCCAGCGCCTTGGCGATTTCTTCGTCAATATTGAACAGGTCAAAAATGGGGCGTTCGCCGGTGTAGAGCTGAAGCTTGGGCAGCGTTGCCGGCATGAACTCAGCTGCGAAAGTTTTCAGTTTTTCAAACTGCTCGCGCGAATCGATACGAATGGACTGCGTACCCTCGACCACCATGTCGCGCATCACGCGCTGCAGCAGATCCAGATCCTGATGCAGTACCGACGCTGGCGGCAGACGCATCGAGGCTTCCTTGATCCGCGCCCAGGTTTTTCGCAGGTATGCGATATCTTCCGACAGCTCAGCGTCGCTCGCCTCCTCGGCATTGGTCCGCAGGATGAAGCCGCCGCCCAGATCGGCATTGAGCGCCTGCAGACGCTGGCGCAGTTCCTCGCGTTGCCGCTGCGGTATTTTCTGCGACACGCCAATGTGATTGTCCTGAGGAAGAAACACCAGCAGCCGGCCCGCAATACTGATCTGGCCGGTCAGGCGCGCACCCTTGGTCCCCATGGGATCCTTGAGCACCTGCACCATCAATGACTGCCCTTCAAAAATCTGGCGCTCAATCGGTTGAACCGCTGGTGGCACCGGGGTTGTCGATGGTGTGCCGGCAGCGGGCGCTTCACTGTCTGCATGACGGCTGTTGATGGTGGTGATCAGATCAGCCACATGCAAAAATGCGGCGCGACCCAGTCCAATGTCGATGAACGCTGATTGCATGCCGGGCAGCACGCGAACCACCTTACCCAGATAGACATTGCCGACCAGGCCGCGCTCAAGCGTGCGTTCGACCTGAAGTTCCTGCACGGCTCCGTGTTCCACCACCGCCACGCGCGATTCC
>JAYWDL010000071.1:0-2568 GCA_043779865.1 Polaromonas sp. | reverse complement strand
GGTAGCGTTGTAGCGCGACTGGCCAATGGCGGCTCGCACCCATTCGGCGTCAAGGTCGCGCCGGCTGGCCATGTCGTCGGCAAACTGCATGGCTTCGGGTCTTGTGGCGTACGCCGGGCCTTGCGAGCCCGCCGGTGCGCCCCCATTCGGGTTATTGCCTGCGGCCGACTTTCTTAAGTCTTTTAGGTCGCTAGCCCAGGTGAAATGTGCGCAAGCAGCTATCAAAATAATAGCGACTGCCGTGCGGCGGGAAAGCGTCGTGAGTGTCATTGCCCCAATTTTAAGCAGGCCACGCAAGCCGGCTGAATTGTTGCCTGAGTTGCTGCAGTGCGGGGGCTTGCAACGCGTCGCTGTTCCGGGCCAACGGCTCCTTGGGCGTAGCGGCGTAGCGCTGCGATTCGAGCTGTATCAGCCAGTCATGCAGGGGCCTTCCGCGTTCACCATCCCTGGCCAGCACCCGAGCCGCCAATTGGCGCGGCGAGGTGGCGGCGGTGCTTGGTAAACCGGCTTTTTCGAGTCGTGTGCGCGCGCGTGCCAGCAGGCGCAGCCAGGGGTCGTGCTGGGTGCGGTCCCACAGCGTCCAGGCACCGCCCAGCACTGCTGCCAGCACCACGGTGCCAATCAGTACGTAGCTGAGGTCTTCCCAGCTGGGCGACTCGAAGCCGAAGTTCCTGAGCAGGTTGAATTGCTTGCCCTGGGTGTAGTTCAGTACCCACTGCGACCAGGCGTTGTTGGTGGCCTCCCACAGGGCGCGCAGGCCGGCCAGCAGGGTCGGGCTGAAGGTGCCCAGCGTTTGCGCCACCACACCCGCCGGCACGGCCAGCCTTTGAAAGGCCCCGGTGCGGCCGGGGGCGACAGCCGAGGTCGGATCGACGCGAACCCAGCCCGCGCCGGGCTGCCAGACTTCAGCCCAGGCGTGGGCATCGCTTTGCCGCACCACCCAGAAGCCGTCCACGCCGTTGAGTTCGCCGCCCTGGTATCCGGTGACGATGCGCGCCGGCACGTCCAGGGCTCGCATCAAAATCACAAAGCTGGACGCGATGTGTTCGCAAAAACCTTCCTTGCGGTCGAACCAGAATTCATCGGCCGTGTTCCGGCCGTAAACGCCGGGCTCCAGGGTATAGGTAAAGCCCCCGGTGCGCAGGCGCTCGAGTACCACCTGCACCAGCTGAGCGTTGCTCGCGTGCGCGTAGCGCGGATCGCGCCGCATGTCGGCAGCCAGTGCCAGCGTGCGCGGGTTGAAGCCAGGCGGCAGTTCGACAAAGTCGCGCAGGGCCACTTCGTCGCGTGTCGGGCCGTGCCGGAACGCGGGAAAGCTTTGGGCCTGATAGCGCAGCAGATCATTGATGGGGCGATTGGTCAGCCACTGCAGGTCGGATTGCATGGCGGCTTCGAATCCGGGCAGCACAGGCACCTGGGTGGTGGCTTCGAGCGTCAGCAGCCACGGCCTGCGGGTCGGCTCCAGGGTGACTTCGTAGTTGATCGGCGGACCCGAAACCGTCAGGGCGGCTCCGGCGTTACGGCGACTGAAGAAATCAGCGTGCGGTGCGGTCCACTCGCGTCCGTTGAAGTTCGAGAGAACCGGGCCACGAAAATAAAGCGCGCGTTGCGGCGGGGGATTCCCTTCAAATTTGACGCGCATCGCCACACTGTCGTCAAGCGCCAGGCTGGCGATGTTGCCAACCTGCATGCTGCCGCTCAGCCCGCTGCGTCCTGCCATCGCGTCGCTGGGCACACCCCAGAGTGGTGCCATGCGCGGAAAAAGCATGAACAGCACCACCATGAGGGGCGCACCCAGCAGGGCCATCACGCCAGCGGTTTTGGCCGCCTGCAGCAACGGAGGCTTGCCTACCGGCATGTGGGCATTGACCAATACGGTCAGCAGGCCCAGCAGCCCCACAAGCATGCTGAACGCGACGAGCAGCGACTGTGAATAGAAAAAGTTGCTCAGCATGCAGAAAAACGCGAGAAAAAATACGACGAAGGCATCCCGCCGCGCGCGAAGCTCCAGCGTCTTCAGGCTCAAAAGAACGACCAGCAACGTGACGCCGGCATCGCGGCCGAGCAGGGTGCGGTGGGTAAAAAACGTCGCCGCGAGCGTCAGCGCCAGAAGCACAACCAGCCACCCCCTGCCGGGCAGTGGCCGCGCCTGCAAGGCCAGCCAGCCGCGCCACACCAGCACCGTGCCTGCAAGGCCACTGCACCATAGCGGAAGGTGGCTGATTTGCGGCAGCAGAACCCAGGCAATGACCAGCAGCAAAAAGAGGGTGTCCCTGGCATCGCGGGGCAGGGCGCGTGCGAAGGCCAGCAGGCGGTTCAGCATAGGGCCAGCGCCTCCAGGCACTGCCGCTTGTGCGCCTCCCCGCTGGCGGGTTTGATCTGACCAGCCGCCAGCCGCAGCCCGTAAGCAAGGCCCAGCCTGTCGGCCTGCAAAACCCATGCACACAGACGCGAGAGCTGGTGTTCGGTGTCGCGGCTGCCGGCCTGCGTGACGTCGAGCCACAGCACCGGCTGCCCGGCCTGCTGGGCGTCCCGCACGATCAGCCCGCCGCCTTCGCTGTTTTCCTG
>JAYWDL010000070.1:0-7544 GCA_043779865.1 Polaromonas sp. | reverse complement strand
ACAACAGCTTTGGCGGGCTGATGTCTGGCAACGCCGCGCTGTGGAGCACCGCCTACAACCCGGCCAGCCCCACCGCAGCGGGCACCGGCAACCAATTTGTCTTTGCCATCGCCCAGCCCACCGGCATCGGCATTGTCAAAGCCGACAACCAAAGCAAAACCTATGGCGATGTGTTCACCGCCCCCTTCACCTACACCGCGTTTGCAGGCGATTCAGGCGCTGCCTATGGCAATGCGTTTACCGACGCGGGCGGTGTGGTCACGCTGGCGGGCAATGCACCTGCATTGACCAGCACCGGCGCACTGGCAACGGCCACCCGCACAGCAGGCAATGGCGGCGGCGCTGGTTATGACATCACGGTGGACCTGACGGGCGTGACCGCTGCAGGCTTTACCTTGCAGGGGGCCAAAGGCCTGTTGACCATCAATGCCCGCAGCTTGAACCTGAGCGGCAGCCGCAGCTATGACGGCAGCACCAACATCAACGGCCGCACGCTGGCAGCCGGCAACGTCGTCAATGGCGATCTCGACGGCGGCTTGAGCATCAGCGGCACGGGCACGGTATCGGGCAAAGATGTAGGCACTGGCAAAGCCCTCAACACGATCGGTTTAGTCCTGGCGGGCAGCGCCGCAGTGAACTACACGCTGTCGGGTGGGGTAGCGACGGCCAACATCACGAAGCGCCAGGTCACGGTTGCTGGCATGACAGCAGCAGGCAGGCAATACGACGGTACGACAGTAGCGGCCTTGAGCGGCGGCAGTATTGCTACAGGCATTGCTGGGGAAGCGCTGACGTATACCAACGCGGCAGGTCAGTTTGCCAGTGCCAACGTAGGCAACCGCGCCGTGACGGTAACCGGCACAGCTTTGGCTGATGGCACAGGCGGCATGGCCAGCAACTATGTGCTGGCCGGTCAGCCGCTAGTCGCCGCCGCCATCATCACGCCCAAAGCCTTGACGGTAACTGCCAACGACGACAACCGCATCGCTGGCAGCCCGGTCTACACGGGCGGCAATGGCGTGCGTTACAGCGCGCTGGCTGTCGGTGACACCTTGGCCGGGGTGGTAGCAGGCACAGCCAGCTACAGCGGCACATCGCAAGGCGCAAGCGCTGCAGGCAACTACGTGATCAGGCCGGGTGGCTTGACCGCAGCGTCAGCCAACTACACCCTGAACTTTGCGAACGGTACGCTCAGTATTGCTGCTGCACCACCACCGGCGCCGCCAGTTTCTGATACCGGCTTGAAGAGTGGCGTGACAGTCGCCTTGCAAAGCACACAACCCAACGCCGGCTTGATCAGTTTTGATCTGGACAATGAGCAAAAGCGCGGGATCAAGCTGGCGTTTGAAGCGCCACCGATCCGTATTCAAGACTGCGGCGTGCGTATGCCTGATGGCTTCGATAGCCGCCAGTGTGAATAAAATCGCTATGAACTTAGGAGCTGCTTGCGCCCGTCTTTATTGGGCTGAGAGCTAAACCTTCTTAAAAAAACTGTTAGACAACTGACGAGCAACCAGTACACATGACCACCCAAAAGTCCGTCCTTTGCGCCTTTAGTCACGCCATGACTGTGGTGCTTTGCAGCCTGGCCAGCCCAGGCGGGGCGCAAGCCCAAACTGCATCGACCCTCGTTCCCCCCAACGCCGGTGAGGTCCTGCGCGGGCTGCAAACGCCCTTGGCTGCGCCGCCCACCGCAGTGCCCTTACGGACAGAACAGTTCGAGCAAGATGCAGCAATAGCCGATCAAACCAAAGTCCTGGTCAAATCCATCGTGCTATCAGGCAACCAGGAAATCGCCACCGCTGAGCTGTCGCCCCTGGTGGCATCACTCATCGGCTCCGAGCAAACCCTGAGCCAGCTCAATGCCGCTGCCACGAGCATCACCGCTTTTTACCGGAGACGCGGCTTTGCCGTGGCCCGGGCTCTATTGCCGGCCCAAGACATTACCAACGGTGTAGTGACCATTGCCGTCATTGAAGGCCGGGTGTCGTCGTCTCGGGTGGACAACACCTCGCGCTTGCCAGATGCTTTGGTCGGCAGCTACCTGTCCGAGGTCAAGCCGGGCGAGGTGATTCGCTCAGCGCAGATTGACCGAGGCCTCTTACTGCTGCGCGACACACCCGGTATTGCTTCCTCCCGCGCCACCGTGCAACCGGGTGCCAGCGTCGGTACGTCTGAGCTGCTCATTGAAGTCACACCTGCTGCCGCCTATGCCGGCAACGCTACGTTTGACAACTACGGCAGCCGCTACACCGGCGAATACCGCTTGGGCACCAACCTTGCAGTAGCCAGCCCGCTGGGCCTGGGCGATCAGTTCTCTCTCAGTGCCTTGACGGCGGGGTCAGGCCTGCGCTTTGGCCGTATCGCCTACCAATTGCCGCTGGGCAGCGACGGCTTGCGCTTGGGGGTCGCTTACTTTGATACCCGCTACCGGCTGGGACGGGAATTTGCCGCGCTTGATGCGCAGGGCAGTGCCAACGGCACCAGTGTGTTCGCAGCTTATCCGTTTATTCGCAGCCCCCTGAGAAACCTGAGCGGTACTGTCTCTTATGAGAACAAAAATCTCAATGACCGCGTCAATGCGACGGCGACGGTAACCGACAAAAAAGTCGGTGTAACCAGCGTGGCGCTATCAGGTAATTCGCAGGATACCTTTTGGGGCGGCGGCATCAGCGGCTTTGATTTGTCATTTATTCTGGGGAATCTGGATATTGCCTCAGCCGGGGCTTTGGCAATTGACGCGGCGTCAGCGCAGACCAGCGGCCGCTACAGCCGGGTGGCGTATTCCATCAGCCGGCTGCAGCGTTTGGGGAACAGCACCTTGCTGTCGGTTTCGGTGATGGGTCAGCAGGCGGGCAAGAATCTGGACTCATCCGAGAAGTTTTCTCTCGGTGGTTTGAACGGCGTCCGGGCTTATCCGCCGGGGGAGGCTTCGGGTGACGAGGGTTATCGCGCGACGGTGGAGCTGCGGCAAACGCTGAGCGCCAACTGGGAAGGGACGCTGTTTTATGACGTGGGCAATGTGACGATCAATAAAAATCCGTTTGGTCCGGCGGCATCGAACTCGAGAGGCCTGGCGGGCGGTGGCTTTGGGGTCAACGCAACTTTTGACAAGATTCAAATCAGGGCGGCGCTAGCCTGGCGCGCTGGCGGCGGGTTGCCGACAAGCCTGCCTGCCAATGCGGTGAAGACGCCCACCTTGATGGTGTTGGCATCGATGGGGTATTGACACTTGGGCGCGATCAGCTATCAAAAGTGTAGCGGTACAAATCACGTAAACAATGCTTGCCGATCACCCAGCATGTGGACCAGTGCGTGGTACAGCTGATCAGGTGCGACCGGTTTGTGCAGCAGTGGCACCCCACTGCTCAGCGCTTCACGCAGGCGTTCGGGCGCGGTGTCACCGGTAATGATCAAGGCGGGCACCTGAATGCCCAGCAGGTCGCGCAGTTCGGTGATGGCCTGGGCTCCCGTGCGCTGGCTCCGCAGTCGGTAGTCGCTTATAAATGCATCCGGCGTCTGCAGTTGAGCCAGTTCCAGTGCCTTTTCAATCGAACTGGCGGTATCGACCTCGCAACCCCAGTTTTGCAGCAGTTGTGCCATGCCCGAAAGCACCGTTTCATCGTCGTCGATCACCAGCACGTGTACGCCGCGCATCAATGTGGCAGAGGACAGGTGGGGCCGGCTGCCTGCAGCTTCGAACTGATTGACCTGCACGACTTGTGTCAGGGGTAGCGCCAGCCTGAAAACACTGCCGCGCTCCAGGATGGATTGGAGGTTCAATTCATGCGCCAGCGTTTTTGCCAGGCCTTTGGCTATTGCCAGGCCGAGGCCCAAACCCTTACGGCGGTCGCGCTCGGGGTTACCCAGTTGGTGAAACTCCTTGAATACCTCTGCCTGTTGCTCAAGCGCAATGCCTATGCCGGTGTCCCACACTTCCAGAACGGCCTGCGCACCACGCTTGCGGCACGCGACGAGAACAGCGCCGCTGTCGGTGTAGCGAATCGCGTTAGACACCAGGTTGCGCAAAATCAGCTCGACCAGTGCCGGGTCAGACTGCACCACCAAGTCGGTCTCGCGTGAGCGGTAGGAGAGCGCCTTCAAATCCGCTTGCGGTTCAAACTCACGCTCAATTTTATTGAGTACCTGCTGCAGGCGAAACGACTCCAGGCGCGGACTCACCACGCCCGCCTCAATGCGAGAAAAGTCCAGCAGCGTGTTGAGCATCTCGGCCGACGCGGCGCTGGTTGCACTGATGTTGCTCACCAGCTCGCGTTGCTGTGTAGTAAGAGCTGTTCGCGTCAGCACATCTAAAAACAGGCCCTGGGCATGAATCGGCTGGCGTAAGTCGTGGCTGGCCGCCGCCAGGAATTTCGACTTGGCAGCGTTGGCCTCCTCGGCCTCAAGCCGCGCCGTTTCTGCTCTGCGCATCAAGTCGAGATTCTCAAAACGCAGCTCAATGGCCGCGCGGGTTGCCATTGAACTGTTGCGTGCTTGTGCTATCAGCACGCCAAGATAGAGCAAAGAAATAACGCCAAATGTATGGAAAGCCGGGTCATCCAGGCGCCAAAGTTTGGCAACCGTGATCCCCACGATAGGTACAGTAAATGCAACGAATACAGGCAGTACAGACGATAGCAAGCTCATGGAGCCACCCAGAATGCCCGCCAACACACTGATCACCACAATACTGCCCACTGCAGTGGTGTCGCCCAGCACTCCATAGGCCAAGGCGCCCCAAGAGGCACCGCCAATGGCCATCGACCCGATCAATTGCCGCACCAGTGGTGCGGCCCTATCAATGGAAATACCACGTGACAGACGGCGGCGTGAGTCGAAAACAATATACATATTCGTGATCGACAACGCTGTGGCCCAGAGCAGTATCCCGACTCGATTGCTGTCGTTCATCAGCACCCAAACCAACAGCAAGATAGCCGGAAACATGGGTGCAACAGAGACCGTCATGCCCGCATAAATAAGCCGCAGCTGCTCGACCAAAATGCGACCCTCAGCAAGCTCCATCCAGCCTAAGCCTTTGACGAGCTTCACCATTTACCCTACCAGCGCCTGCTGGCGAGCCGCAAACACGGCTTCGGCCCGATTGATCACCTGAAAATACTCGAGAATATCTTGCACATGGCGGCGCACGGTGTTATCAGACAGCTCAAGCCTACGCGCAATCAGTTTGTTTGAAAGACCCTGGTGCAGCAGCTCCAGCACTTCGCGCTGGCGCGGTGTCAGGCGTCTTTCTTTGGCGCTAGACACCGGCCTCGCGGAAGTAAAGTCACCACGCAGCAGCAGCGCAATGACGGCAATGATTTTTTCGGGAGGCTCGGCTTTGGATACGAATGCTGCGGCACCAAGTGCCAGCGCCAAGCGAGCGGTTTCAGGCTCGTCTTGCGATGACAGCATCAGAACAGGTATCTCTGGCCACTGACGCTTGATAAGTGCAATGCCTTCAAGTCCGCTGCTGCCATTGAGTTTTATGTCTAGCAATACGATATCAATATCAGCGGGTACTTCGTTCAAGACCTCTTTAACCGAGGACGCCTGGCGTACGGTTGCCTGGGGTATCGCCATACTGATGACCATGTGCAAGCCTGCACGAAACATGGCGTGATCATCAATCAACAAAATGCTTGGCGCCGTCATCTAGCCATTAAAACACCCACCGGGATGGTTTCGTATGGTCTATTTGGACCAGAAGACTGACCTTGCCCCTGAAATCCGTATCCCATAACCGAGTCCCAAATTGGCTTGCACAGCTTGAGCCGCAAACCAGTTGTGCTCGAATTGCATCGGGCTGACTGATGCACGATTACAAGTGCAACGGCACAACCATGCTGTTTGCCGCGCTCAACGTGCTGGACGTCCAAGTCATCGGCCAGTGCCAGCAGCAGCACACCCCCATCGAATGGCTGAAGTTCCTGCGCCAAATCGATCGCGAGACGCCCAAGGACCAGGCGCGGCATCTGATCGCCGACAACTACGCCACCCATAAGCACCCGGCCGTGCAGGAGTGGCTGGCCAAGCATCCGCGCTTCAACACGCACTTCACACCGACCTCGGCTTCCTGGCTGAATATGGTCGAGCGATTCTTTCGCGACATCACCGATACGCGGCTGCGCCGAGGCGTGTTTACCAGCTCCTTGACCAAGCGCGGAAGGACGTGGAAGACGCCGCTTGGCTCGACCTTTGAAGCTGACCTTATAAAGTTGACAGTCTATACCATTTCATGTATATTTTAATCATGCCCACAAACGAAAAGCCCCTTGAATGGATTGGTAGCAGCCACAAAGACTTGATGGCCCTGCCTGCGGACGTTCGGCGGCTTTTCGGCTTCGCTTTGTCGCTGGCACAGGCGGGTGACAAGCACGATGCAGCCAAAGTGCTCTAGGGCTTTGGCGGTGCCGGGGTGCTTGAGATGGTGGAAGACGATATTGGCGGCACCTACCGTGCCGTGTATACCGTCAAGTTCGCCGAAGCAGTGTTTGTCCTTCACTGCTTCCAGAAGAAAAGCAAGCGCGGCATCGCCACGCCGAAGGAAGACATGGACATCATTCACGCAAGGCTCAAGATAGCCGAAGCGTTTGCAAAGGAGTTGCGGAAATGAAAACTCAAGTGACTGATGGCATTGAAGTCCATCGTGGTTCCGGCAACGTGTACGCCGACCTTGGCCTGCCTGATGCCGAAAAACTCAGGATCAAAACCGGGTTGGTGATCGAGATCAGGAAGGCCATGCGAAGCCGAGGCCTTACACAACAAGAAGCAGCCAAGCGCATGGGCATCACGCAGCCTAAAGTCTCCGACATGATGCGGGGTGACTTCGCCAACCTTTCAGAACGCAAGCTGATGGATTGCCTGACACGGTTGGGCTACGACATTGAGATCAGCGTGCGCCCCGCAAAAAATGAAATTGGGCATTTGATGTTGGCTGCGGCTTGAGGCTTCGCGCCGGGCGCAGTCAGTGGCAAGCCATCATCCCGTCAAATCAACACCCAGCTCACGAAAACAGCCGTGGGTGAAAAATGAAAAGTTTTCTCGATGACCAACCCAATGCTCTGATAGTCAGGATGCGCAGGGTTCAACAAAAATCTGCGCTTATTGTTCCCACAAAACCGCGAAGGCCATCCAGGACTGGTGACGGCATCCGTGCGCATGCGGCAGGGCAGAACTATGTCGTCTTGAACCTTGATGCTTTGTCCGCCCCACGATGCCACAGCCAATTGACCTATCGGCCTGAAGGCCACCGCATCGTGGTTGAAAAGCAGGCTGGGGCTGTCTGACTTCTTGCGCTCCTACTGTGGCCAAGCGATGGGGCCATCAGGGAACGCGGTCGTAAATGAAAAAAGCTCCTGGAGGGGAGCTTTTGGCTTGTAAAAGCAGCATTTACTGCGTCTTTTTCTCGTCGTCATTTTTCTGTCGCGCTGCCATGTAGGAACTGATAGCGGCGATAGCGATACTGAGGGCGCAGAGCAGGAGAATCATGCCATCGTTTGATAAGTGAAAATTCATGATTATTTCTCCAACAACGAAATCGC
>JAYWDL010000069.1:0-2577 GCA_043779865.1 Polaromonas sp. | reverse complement strand
AGGCTACCCTGGCCACCGGGTGGCCGTGATTGACGACGACGGCAACGAATGCGCCGTGGGCGTATCAGGTGACGTGGCGGTGAATCGCTTCGACGTGCATGGCGATGCGGACCCGATTTTCTTTCTGGGCTACTGGAAAAAAGACGCCGCCACCAAAGCGAAATTCACGGGCGATTGGTGCCGCACCGGCGACCTGGCGCGGCGTGATGCGGACGGCTATCTCTGGTACGAAGGCCGCGCCGACGATGTCTTCAAGGCGGCCGGCTACCGCATCGGCCCCGGTGAAATCGAGAACTGCCTGGTCAAGCATCCGGCCGTTGCCAACGCCGCGGTGGTGCCCAAACCCGACAAAGAGCGCGGCGCGGTAGTGAAGGCCTACGTTGTGCTAGCTCCTGATTTCATAGCTGCTCGCGCACGTTTTACCTGGGCTATAGGCCGATTTGATTCTGAATTGACAGCAGAACTGCAGTCGCATGTCAAAAAAATGCTGGCGCCTTATGAATACCCGAAAGAGATTGAATTCATTGATGCGCTGCCGATGACCACGACGGGCAAGGTGCAGCGGCGCGTGTTGCGACTGCAGGAAGAGGAACGGTTTAAAAAAGGTAAGCTGAGCGCTACAACTGCCTGAAACCGCTGTCATGCAAAAAGTATCCACAGTGCAACCCCTTGGCGAAAAACCCCTGGCAACGAACAGTCCCCCGGCGTTACGGCAGATTAAAAACCTGCCCGGCCCGCGTGCCTGCCCGCTGGTAGGTAATGCCTTGCAGGTCAAGGTCGGCCGCATTCATCGGGATATGGAGCAATGGTGCCTGCGCTATGGGCCCTTGTTCAGGGTTTACCTCGGGCGCAGGCCGCTGCTGGTGGTGGCCAATCACGCCACGGTCAGCGCTTTGTTGCGTGACCGGCCAGACGGTTTTCGCAGACCGTCCGTGACGGCTTTTATCTCGTCAGAACTCGGTGGGCTGCCCAATATCTTCATGGCGGAGGGGGCCGAGTGGCGCAACCAGCGGCGCATGGTGATGGCTGCGTTTGCACCGAGGGCCATCAAAGAATACTTTCCGGTACTGGTGAAAGTGGGCCTGCGCCTGCACAAGCGCTGGAGCGAAGCCGCTGCGCAGCACGCCAGCATCGATTTGTCGGCAGACCTGAAGCGCTACACGGTGGATGTCATTGCCGGCCTGGCATTTGGGCAGGACGTGAACACGCTCGAGTCGGGCGACAACGTGATCCAGCAGCACCTGGACCGCATTCTTCCGGGTATCTCCCGGCGCAGTCTGTCAGCCGTGCCTTACTGGCGCTATTTCAAGCTGCCGCAAGACCGGCGGCTCGACCAAAGCTCGGCGGCGCTGAGGCAAGCGGTGTACAGCCTGATTGACCAGGCACGTCAGCGCATGCAGAAGAATCCCAACGCAGGTGACAGGCCTGCCCATTTACTGGAGGCCCTGATTGCAGCCGCCGACCAGCCTGGCAGCGCCATAGACAACGACACGGTGGCAGGCAACGTTTCAACCATGCTGCTGGCGGGCGAGGACACCACCGCCAACTCGATTGCGTGGCTGCTTTATTTTCTGCGCAGCCACCCTGAGGCCCTGCAAAGGGCCACGCAAGAGGTGCAAGCCCTGGCCCCTGATTGCGCGTCTTTTACCCTGGAGCAACTCGATAGCCTGGACTTTCTGGGCGCCTGTATCGAAGAAGCCATGCGGCTCAAACCCGTGGCGCCTTACCTGCCGCTGGAAGCCCTGGCGGACACCACTGTAGAGGACGTGCATGTGCCTGCAGGGACCATCGTCTGGTGTGTGCTGCGCCACGACAGCATGGATGAAAAAAACTTTACGAATGCGGCAACCTTCGACCCCGGGCGCTGGCTTGTGCCGCGCGATGCTGCAGAACATGCGACAACCATGAGCTCCGGCATAAGCAGGGGCATTGCCATGCCTTTTGGCGCGGGCCCGCGCACTTGCCCAGGGCGGTATCTGGCGCTGCTGGAAATAAAAATTGCGGTGGCCATGGTGCTGGGTCATTTTGAGATTGAAAGCGTAGGCACGGACTCCGGCCTGGCACCTCAGGAGGTCATGGGGTTTGTCATGTCTCCTCTAAATTTGAAGATGCGGTTGCAAGCGCGCTGATTTGCAACGCATAAAAAAAAGCACCCGAAGGTGCTTTTTTTGACTTCGTTGCTGCGAGATCTAGCGTGCAGCAACCTGTTCGGCGACATAAATCTCGACGCGGCGGTTTTTGTCGCGGCCGGCCGGCGAGTTGTTGTCGGCGACGGGCTCGCGTGAGCCCCGGCCGTCGGTTGCGATGCGCGAGCGTGCCACGCCACGGCTGACCAGGTAATCGCGCGCCGCTTCGGCGCGGTCAATTGAAAGCGGGTTGTTGATGGCGTCAGAGCCGGTGTTGTCGGTGTGGCCGATGATGGTCACCGTGCTCACCGGGTTCTGGTTCAGGCTGGTCGCGAACTGGTTCAGGATGGGCGCGAAGTTCGGCTTGATGGCGGCGCGGCCCACGTCAAACGACACATCGCTCGGAATGTCGAGCTTCAGGCGGTTGTCATGCGTCTGGCTCACAGCCACA
>JAYWDL010000068.1:0-2591 GCA_043779865.1 Polaromonas sp. | reverse complement strand
CCTTGTTTACGCTGATGAAGTCCAGCGAATTTGCCACCCACGGCAGAAATACAATTCTGTCCCGCACATTCTGCGGTACGGTTTTTTGAAAACGGGCTTCCAGCAGCTTTTGCCACGTTCCGTATTTTTTGTCTGCCACAAGTACCACGCGGCCATCGGGATCCAGCTCCAGTATGCGGGCCATGGCCTCGTCAAAGTCCGGATGCAGTTTGTGCAGCACCATGGGGCAGAGGTATATATTGCCAAGCTCCGGCAGACCCAGTTCATGCCGCGTTTTGAAGGCAACAGGTAGCTCCGGACGTTTGAAATAAAAGCAGCCAAATGGCAGGCGCACGAGCTTTTCGCTGTAATGGCTGTCTGCGTTTTCGGGCTCTGCCAGATCAGACGAGACAAAATAGTCCAACGCACCAATACCCGTCGTAACCGGATGCCCACCCAGGACACACTGCGCGCGCGCCAGGCGGGAAAACGCCAGGAAATAGCTCAGTGGTTCCATCCCGATATCCAGGTACACCAGAATATCCAGCTCCAACGCGGCGATCTGTTCTCGTGCCTGTGCAAGCTCACCACCAAGGTGAACATGCTCGCCCCCGAAATTGGGGTAAGTTTCCTGGACCGATGCCGCTTGGGGGTCGTGACTGGAAATCAGTGCAACGTCGAATTCCTCTTGCGTCGCCAGAGCTTGCACAATGCGGCTGAAACTCGAGGCCACCGAGTGTCTTGAAATGAACTTCGACAAAAACCCGATCCGCGTTTTCTGACCCGCATCACGTCGTTGACTACAATGCGGCGCTACATAAAGTAGGCCGGGGCAGGCCTGGCCGTAAAAGTGGGCGATTTTTTCCTGTATTTCTTTGTCGTTCAGGCCATGGTAGGCCAATTGGAAATTGCTGTTGCCCCCCTTGTTCATTGGGTTATCCAGCGTGACGCGTTCTGCAATCATCTGATCGAGATTGCTGTTGAACATTGCCCGGCTGACGGTGACTTCTTCCTTGGTGCCCATAATGGGTGACAGCAGCAACGCCCGGATAACTTTCAGGTCTTCGCCTGGCTTCACGGAGGCGGCACGCCGAAAACTGAACCTTGCGTGATCCAAATTTCCCTGGTTTTTCTGCAATTCACCAAGAGTGACCCATGCCTCGTAAAAGTCTGGCTTCACAGCAAGCGCTTGTTGGATGAACGGTATTGCCTGCTCGGGGGTTTTCTCCCGCAATACATTTGCCAGGTTAAAAAAAGCTTTCGCATAGTTCGGACTTATGCTGACCGCTCTTTTGTAAGCGTCCATTGCTTCAACTGGTAGTTCTTGCGCATGAAGAGCAAGGCCCAAATTGTTAAAGGCTTCCGCGTAGTGAGGAACAAGTGATACAGCCGTTCGATAGCTTTCTATGGCTTCATCAAGCTTGCCTTTCGACATAAGCGCAATTCCCAGATTATTGTGGGCTTCCGCAAAATTCTGCTGAATTGAAAGCGCATGCCGGTAGCTTGCAATTGCCGCATCGCTTTGTCCCAGGGCTTGAAACACATTCCCCAACGTACTGTGAAAGAGAGCATTGGCGGGGGTTTCGGTGATCGCCTGATTGATGAGTTCGATGGCCCGTTCACTATTACCCTGCTTGTGAAAAATCACACCCAACCATTGCAGGGCATCGGCGTGGCGCGGGTTCACTTGCAAGATTTGTTCATACAACATTTTTGCTTGCTGCAGACGTTCTGCCTGCAAGTGCTGCATGGCCAGCTTTAGCCACATGGGCACCATCGCCGCATTCGGGTGCCGCTTTGCAACTTGTGCTTTTTCTTTACGCTGGCAGCAGTGTTTAAACTTTTTAGTGCTGCCACAAAGGCAAGGGTCGTTACGGTCAACGTTACTCATTCTCATATCCTTTTTAGTCTGGCTTCGCTCACCGAAAGTCCGTGTCGCCCGACATCAGCCACCACTTGCCCACAAACAGATCCGACTGCGGATCGGCCGTCCAGCTGCTGGCCGGAATCAGCACATTCAATGCCTCTTCGCTGCCCCCGCAGGCCAAGAATAGGGGTAAATGGTTTGTGGTGATCCAGGCATACAGGGACGGCAAGCCCCAGCGCCCGGTCAGGCGGCGCGCCTGGTCGATCACCGGCGCAAAATTGGCCAGCGGCGCAATCACGTCCATCAACTCGCAAGAGTCCTCCAGCCGCTGCAGCACCGCCACGCCCAGCGGCTTGCCGGTCAAACGCGCACTGACCAGCAGCACCTCGTAGTGGTTATGCGGGTGGCTGAAATAACGCCGTTCCAGATAGGCCCAATCCCTGACGCCCACAACGCTCTCGCGCAAATCGTGCGCCATCGTCGCCCATAGCGGCTCAACCAGCGCGCCATCTGCGGCATTGCCCCGGGCCAGATTTCGCACGCGGGTTTGCAGACGCAAACGCGGCGAAGACGGCAGCCAGCGCACCTGCGCCATTTGACCCGCCTTGGTGTACAGCCCCATTTTTTCCGCCACCCGCATGGCACGCGCATTCGGGAAACCAAAGCCCCGGGGGCCATAGACTTCAGGCCAGCTGGTGCCGATCAGGAAAAACGGCCCATTGCGCGTCAACACGCCCCGCTCCCG
>JAYWDL010000067.1:0-7599 GCA_043779865.1 Polaromonas sp. | reverse complement strand
AACTGCAGCACGCCGTGCGCGCCGGCAAGTTTGAAACCTACAAGGAATACGCCCAGCTCATCAACGACCAGAGCAAGCGCCACATGACGCTGCGCGGCCTGTTCGAGTTCAAAGTCGATCAGGGCAAGGCCATTCCTGTCGAAGAGGTCGAGCCCGCGAGTGAAATCGTCAAGCGCTTCGCCACCGGCGCGATGTCGCTCGGCTCGATCAGCACCGAAGCCCACACCACGCTGGCCGTGGCGATGAACCGCATCGGCGGCAAGAGCAACACCGGCGAGGGCGGCGAAGACCCGGCGCGCTACCGCAACGAGCTGAAGGGCATCCCGATTGCCGACGGCACCAAGGTCAGCGAGGTCATCGGCGCCAAAGTCATCGCCGCCGACTACGCGCTGAAGGCCGGCGACAGCCTGCGCAGCAAGATCAAGCAGGTCGCCTCGGGCCGCTTCGGCGTGACCACCGAGTACCTGGTCAGCGCCGACCAGTTGCAGATCAAGATGGCCCAGGGCGCCAAGCCCGGCGAGGGCGGCCAGTTGCCCGGCGCCAAGGTCAGCGAGTACATCGGCCTGCTGCGCCATTCGGTGCCGGGTGTCGGCCTGATCAGCCCGCCGCCGCACCACGATATCTACTCGATCGAAGACCTGGCGCAACTGATCCACGACCTGAAGAACGCCAACCCGCGCGCCAGCGTCAGCGTCAAGCTGGTCAGCGAAGTCGGTGTCGGCACGGTGGCTGCGGGGGTGGCCAAGTGCAAGGCCGACCATGTCGTGATCGCCGGCCACGATGGCGGCACCGGCGCTTCGCCGTGGTCGAGCATCAAGCACGCCGGCACGCCGTGGGAGCTGGGCCTGGCGGAGACGCAACAGACCCTGGTGCTCAATCGGTTGAGAGGCCGCATCCGCGTCCAGGCCGACGGCCAGATGAAGACCGGCCGCGATGTCGTCATCGGCGCCTTGCTCGGTGCCGACGAGTTCGGCTTCGCCACCGCGCCTCTCGTGGCCGAGGGCTGCATCATGATGCGCAAGTGCCACCTCAATACCTGCCCGGTGGGGGTGGCGACACAAGACCCGGTGCTGCGCGCCAAGTTTGCCGGCCGCCCCGAGCATGTCGTCAACTTCTTCTTCTTCGTCGCCGAAGAAGCGCGCCAGATCATGGCCCAGTTGGGCATCCGCAAGTTCGACCAGTTGATCGGCCGCAGCGACCTGCTCGACACCAAAAAAACGATCGCGCACTGGAAGGCCCGCGGCCTCGATTTCAGCCGTATCTTCCACCAGGTGCAGGTGCCCGCCGACGTGCCGCGCCACCAGGTCGATGTGCAGGACCATGGCCTGGCCAAGGCCCTGGACATCAAGCTGATCGAGAAGTGCCGCCCGGCCATCGAGCGCGGCGAGAAGGTCCAGTTCATGGAGACCGCGCGCAACGTCAACCGCAGCGTCGGCGCGATGCTGTCGGGCGAGTTGATCCGCCAACGCCCTGAAGGCCTGCCCGACCAGACCATCTTCATCCAGATGGAAGGCACGGGCGGCCAGAGCTTTGGCGCCTTTCTGGCCAGCGGCATCACCTTCTACCTGATCGGCGACGCCAACGACTACACCGGCAAGGGCCTCTCGGGCGGGCGCCTGGCGATCCGGCCGAGCATCGATTTCCGCGGTGAGGCGACGAGCAACATCATCGTCGGCAACACCGTGCTCTATGGCGCGACCAGCGGCGAGGCGTTCTTCCGCGGCGTGGCCGGCGAGCGCTTCGCGGTGCGGCTCTCGGGCGCGACGGCGGTCGTCGAAGGCACCGGCGACCACGGCTGCGAATACATGACCGGCGGCACGGTTGCCGTGCTGGGCAAGACCGGCCGCAATTTCGCCGCCGGCATGAGCGGCGGCGTGGCGTATGTGTACGACGAGGACGGACAGTTCGCCACGCGCTGCAACACCTCCATGGTGTCCATGGACCGGGTCGTCACCAAGGCCGAGCAGCATACCCATGACAAGTCGGACTGGCACGCCGGCGAAAGCGACGAGGAAATCCTCAAGCGTCTGCTGCAGGAGCACAACCGCTGGACCGGCAGCAAGCGCGCCCGCGAGTTGCTCGACAGTTGGAGTGAGTCACGCCTGAAGTTTGTGAAAGTGTTCCCCAATGAGTACAAGCGGGCGCTGATCGAGCGCAAGGAGCGCCGGCTCGAAGCGGCGACCGAAACTACGCGCGCACAGGTTGCCACCAACCACCAGGAGGCGGTGCTGGCCAGGTAAGGCACTTGTCGTTTGCTATTGTATTAATAGCTGCCTGCGCCCGCCAATAAAGCGCATACGGCATAAAACACTTAAAAAAATCGCACAGGACTCATCATGGGAAAAATCACCGGCTTCATGGAATACGAGCGCATCGAAGAGGGCTACAAGCCCATCGCCGAGCGCCTGAAAAACTATCGCGAATTTGTCATCGGCCTGGATGACGCGCAGGCCAGCAAGCAGGCGGCGCGCTGCATGGACTGCGGCACGCCGTTTTGCAACAGCGGCTGCCCGGTCAACAACATCATTCCCGATTTCAACGACATGGTGTTCCGTGCCGACTGGAAAAACGCGATTGACACGCTGCACAGCACCAACAACTTCCCCGAATTTACCGGACGCATTTGCCCCGCCCCGTGCGAGGCAGCGTGTGTGCTGAACGTGAACGACGATGCGGTGGGCATCAAGTCCATTGAACGCGCCATCATTGACCGTGCCTGGGCAGAAGGCTGGGTCAAGCCCCAGGTGGCCCGGCACAAAACCGGCAAAAAAGTGGCGGTGGTGGGCTCGGGCCCCGCCGGCATGGCCGCTGCGCAGCAACTGGTGCGTGCCGGACATGACGTCACGCTGTTTGAAAAAAACGACCGCATCGGCGGCTTGCTGCGCTACGGCATTCCCGACTTCAAGATGGAAAAAATCCATATTGACCGCCGCGTTGAACAGATGCAAGCCGAGGGCGTGACGTTTCGTTGTAGCGTGATGGTCGGTAATTTGCCCAAAGACTCCAAGGTAACCAACTGGGCCAAGGAAACCATTAGCCCTGAGCAGCTTCAAAAAGACTTTGACGCCGTGATCCTGACCGGCGGCGCCGAGCAGTCGCGCGATTTGCCCGTGCCTGGCCGCGAGCTGGACGGCGTGCATTTTGCGATGGAGTTCTTGCCGCAGCAAAACAAGGTCAACGCCGGCGACAAGGTCAAGAGCCAGCTTCGCGCCGAGGGCAAGCACGTCATCGTGATTGGCGGTGGCGACACCGGTTCGGACTGTGTCGGCACCAGCAACCGCCACGGCGCGGCCAGCGTGACCCAGTTCGAGCTGATGCCGGAGCCGCCCGAAGAGGAAAACCGGCCGATGACCTGGCCGTACTGGCCCATCAAGCTGCGCACCAGTTCCAGCCACGAAGAGGGCTGCGAGCGCGAGTTCGCCATCTCGACCAAGGAACTTATGGGTGAAAAGGGCAAGGTCACCGGCCTGAAAACCGTTCGCGTCGAATGGAAAGACGGCAAGATGGTCGAGGTGCCCGGCTCGGAACACACCCTGAAGGCCGACCTGGTGCTGCTGGCCATGGGTTTTGTGGCGCCGGTTGCCTCGGTGCTGGAGGCTTTCGGCGTTGAAAAGGACAACCGCGGCAACGCCAAAGCGGGCACTGACTTCATCGGCGGCTATGCCACCAATGTGCCCAAGGTGTTTGCCGCCGGCGACATCAGGCGCGGCCAGAGCCTGGTTGTCTGGGCGATTCGCGAAGGCCGTCAAGCCGCGCGTTCGGTTGACGAGTTTTTGATGGGCTACAGCGATTTGCCTCGGTGACGGTCGCGCTGCGACCTTCATTAATCCATCTTTCTAAACCGCGCAAGGGCGCTCAGGCTGATTTCTCTTCCTGCGGCATGAGTATTTATCATGATGTCCTTGCGCATTTCTGGTTTGCGCGAAGCACATCGCTGCCATCCAATAGGTGTACCGGTTCTTGGTGCCTCGGTTTGCCGACACCCCAAAAAGAGCTTTTACTTAACCGCTCGTGGAAGGCTACTCATGGATTTCTCGCTCAACGAAGATCAGCGCCGCATTGTTGCGACCGTGCGCGAGGTTTCGCAAAAAGAATTTAAACCCAAATCCAGCCGCTGGCACGACGGTACTTTCCCCGGCGAAAACCTGAAGATTCTGGCCGATCTCGGTGTGACCGGTATGGCGGTGCCCGAAGAATATGGTGGTTTGGGATCCAGCACGCTGGACATTGCGCTGGTACTCGAAGAGCTGGCCAAGGGCTGCTACGAAACGGCCATGATGATGCTCGGCGAGCTGGGCGTTCAAACCCGGATCATCAGCCACTTCGCGCCAGAGTCGCTTAAAAAGCGTTTGTTACCCAGGATCGTGTCTGGCGATTGCGTGCTGTCGATCTGTATCACCGAGCCCGACTGCGGCAGTGATGCCGGCGCCATGCGAACCAACGCCGACGTGGTGGGTGACAAGGTTGTCATTAACGGCATGAAGACCATGATCAGCCGTGCCGATGTGGGCGACGTATTCATTGTTTTCACTCGCGTCAACAAGGTGCCTGGTGGCAAGGGCGTGGGCTGCGTGATTGTCGAGAAGAGTACTCCCGGCCTCAGTGCCAAGGCGTCGTTCCACACCATGGGCGGCGAGATGCTGTCAGAGGTTCGCTTCGAGAACGTCGAGGTGCCACTGGAGAATCTGGTGGTGCGGGAAGAGGGCACGAAAAAGTTGTTCACCGCTTTCAACATGCAACGCTGCTTCAACTCGGCGATTTGCCTGGGGCTCGCCGAATCGGCATTCAATGAATCGGTGCGCTACATGCGTGACCGCAGTGCCTTCGGCAAGCCTATCGGCGAGTACCAGGGCTTGCGCTGGAAGCTGGCCAATATGTACCGCGATATCGAGGCCTCGCGCAGTTTGCTGTATCGGGCGTGTGTGTCGGGCGATCCGTTTCCGGACCCGTTCCAGGCAGCGCTGGCGAAGATCCACTGCAATGAAATGGCCGTCTCCGTGGCCAACGATGCGGTATCCATGCACGGTGGCTACGGTTACACCGACGAGTTTGCGGTTTCGCACATCTACCGTCAGGCCAAGTTCGGCGGTTCCGGTGGGGGCACGCCTGACCTGCTGCGCAACATGGTCGGCAAGCACTTGATGGAAAAATTCGACTTGCACGACGATTTCGCCAGTCTCAAGACGTTTTGACATGATCAATTTGACAACCCCCGCAGACGACCTGCTGATCGAACACCGAGACGAGGTTTTACTCATCACGCTGAATCGTCCGCAGGCGTCCAACGCGCTCAGCGGCAGCCTTTGCCGGGCATTGACTCACCTGCTGGCACAGGTGAGCGACGAACCTGAGGTGCGTGCTGTAGTGCTCAGCGGCGGTAATGGCAATGTGTTTTGCGCCGGTGCTGATTTGAAAGAGCGCCTGGCCAACCCCGGCAAGGACTTTGAAATGCGCCGACCCATACTCGCACTCTGGCGTGCGCTCGGGACATTTGCCAAGCCCTTGGTCTACGCGATCAATGGCCATGCGTTGGGGGGCGGGTTCGAGCTTGTCGTGCATGCCGATGCGGCAATCGCCAGCAGCGCGGCCGAGTTTGCATTGCCCGAGGTTCAGTGGGCCGGCATCCCCGGTGGCTGGGCCACGCAGATGCTGCCGCGACTGGTGGGTCCGACGCGCGCCAGGTGGTTGATGCTCAGTGGTGAGCGCCTGTCGGCAGCGCAGGCTGAGCGATTCGGTATCGTCACGGAGGTTGTGGCTCCCGAACAGGTATTGCAGCGCGCGTTCGCGGTGGCGGCTATGCTCGGTGCCCGGCCGGCTGCCGCCGTGGCGGCCGTCAAGGAGGCGGTTCGCTTTTCGCTTGACGTGCCGCTGACAGCGGGCGTCGAGGTCGAAGACCGGCTGCTTCAAATCGCAACGGCCTCCCCGGAGCGTATTCAGCGACTGGCTGCCTTCGCCAGTGGTGCTCGGCCCGATCGCAAGGAAAACTGAAATGCTGTTGCTGGAACATGACGGCAAGGAACTGCTGGCCGAGCATGGCATTCCCGTCGCGGCCGGGGTGCTGGTCTCGTCGGCACCTGGTTTGGATGCCAGCATGCTACCGCCCGGTCTCTGGGTTGTGAAGGTGCAGGTGCCCACCGGTGGCCGTGGAAAGGCCGGTGGCATCCGCATGGCTGACACTGTCGCCGAGGTCGAGATGCTCCTCAAGGCGCTGCTCGGCAGCACATTGAAAGGCCATCCCGTGCGAGGCTGTCGCGTAGAACAACGCGTTCTCGGCGGCACAGAAGCCTACGTGAGTCTATCGGTCGATGCCGACAGCGGCGGGGTGCGCATCCTGATGTCGGCCACCGGCGGCGTCGAGATTGAGGCACTGGCGAACGAAGAAGGCGCGATCCTGTCAGCTGTCGCCGCGCCGGATCTGGCCTCTGTGCAAGCGGCGGGCAGGGCGCTGATTGTGAAACTGCCCGAAGTCCAGCAAAAGCCAATGGGCGAAGCCATCGAGCACCTGGCCGCCGCCTTTATCCATACAGAAGCGTTGTTGGTGGAGGTGAACCCGCTCTTCCTGCACCAGGACGGAAGCTGGATGGCCGGCGATGCCAAAGTGATTCTTGACGACAACGCCTTCGAACGACAGCCGGGTCTGGTAGCCATGGCGCATGCGCGCAAGGACGCTTACCCCGAAACCGAATTCAAGCTGACCGAGGATTTCGACTACATCGATCTCGACCCCGATGGCGAGGTCGGCATGGTGACGACCGGCGCGGGTTTGTCGATGATGCTGGTCGATGAACTGGCCGAGCGGGGGCTACGCGCTTTCAATTTCGTCGACATGCGCACCGGCCAGATGAAGGGCGATCCGCATCGGCTGGTGCTGGTGCTCGAGCGGATGCGTAGCGGCCCGAATATCAAGGTGCTGCTGATCAACGTCTTTGCTGGCATCACGCACCTGGGCGAATTCTCGCGTCTGCTGGTGCAGGCGCTTGACCAGGTGCCCGCGCTGAAAAATATTCCCATTGTTGCCCGGCTGCTCGGCAACGGGCTGGAGGAAGCGCGCCAGGTGCTGCTGGACGCGAAGGCCCCGGTTTACCTCGAAACCGACCTTGAAGAGGCTTTGGCGCGTGCCGCCGAACTCGTAAAGAAAGGCCGGCCATGAGCTACGGATTGAATATTGATGGCAAGACGCCGGTTCTGATTCAGGGCATCACCGGTCGCGCTGCGCGGCTGCATACGCGGCTGATGCTTAGCTACGGAACAAGGATTGTTGCCGGTACGGCTGCGTCGTCATCCAGATCGGAGGACACCCGGGTTGAAGGCGTTCCGGTATTCACCGATTGCGCTTCTGCCGTCAGCGCCACGGGCGCCTATGCGTCGGTTGCGATGGTGCCGCCGCTGGCGGTAGCCGGTGCGGTGGAGGAGGCGGTGAAGGCGGGTATCCGGCTGATCGTGACCATTGCAGAAGGCATGCCGGTGCACGATGCCCTGAGGACCAAGCGGCTGGTCGATGCGGCCGGGGTCCGCTGGATCGGCGCCTCAACGCCGGGTCTGTGCCTGCCCGGGCAGATCAAACTCGGTTTTCTGCCCGATGCAGCGCTGCTGCCAGGA
>JAYWDL010000066.1:0-7617 GCA_043779865.1 Polaromonas sp. | reverse complement strand
CCCCCGATTGGGCATGTTGCCTATAGCTTTTCAGCACAACTTTTTAAAAATCCGGGCATTCACGACGTTCACGGCGCTCACGGGCCCGTTTTGGGTGTGCCCTACCACCCACTGACCCCTTGAAACTGGGTAAGATAATTCCATGCCCTCCTACAACACACCTTTTGAAATTCACGTTCATGGCGAAGTGCCTTTGCGTGCGGATGTCAGTTTTGAGCAACTGCAGGAGGCACTCAAGCCCCTGTGGAAGTATGCCGGTGCTAAATCCCTGGCGGCAGGCGCTGCCAGCGTCTATGAAGAAGAGCCCGGCATCAAATTCGATGCGCCAAAACATTTGCTGCAGATGTGCTGGACGGTGCCGGGTGACGATGATTTTCGCCAGGCGCTCGATGAAATGTGCATGGGTTTGAATGATCTGGCCGAAACAGGCGCACCCATTGAGGTCACTTTTTACGATTCGGACTTTGACGAGGAAGAGGGCGATCAGGACGACAACGAAGCGCGCGACGACTTTGTCATTTACTTTGTCGGCCCCACACCGGCGGCCATCATGCAGGTCCAGCGGGATTTGCTGGTGCAGGACATGATCGGCCTGATGGAGCGTCATTTTGATGGCTCGGAACTGGGCGAAGTCGTTGAAGCCGTGGATAAATTGTTTGCGCGCCGCTTTGACGCGCTGGTCAACTCCATGCAACTCGGAAAGCCGCCGCGCGGACTGGGCGGCCCGCAAGGCGGGTCGGGTCATGGTGGCGGCCGCAAGCCCCGGCATCTGCATTAGATCCTGTTCACGCTCAAACGCATCTCCTGTTTCAGGGTGAACAGGCCCTAAACCAGCCCCAGCGCCTTGAACACCCGAAGCGCCGCATACGCATCATTGGCCGCATAGATGATTTGTGCTTCCGACAGGCGAAGATTGGCCCAGTTGGAGGTGGTGGCTTTTCTGGATTTGATGAAGCGCTGGTTGAACAGTACGGCCACGGCGCCACGCACGCCCATGTCCTTTCGGTAGCCGCGCTCCCTGAATACGGTGTTGAGGTCGAGCACGCCTTGCAGGTCCACGCCGAGTTTGTGGATGATGCGCCGGCGGTCGTCGCCCAGGCCAAAGCCCGCCTTGATGATGCCGGGCGCCTCCAGCAGCAGCGCCACGGCGCGGCGGCATTCAGCATCCCTCAGCTGGAAAATATAGGCTGTGTCCAGGGTTGAAAGCTGCACGATGTGCGGACCATCGGAGGCTTCGTTTTTGGCAAACGTGGGTTTGGACTCGGTATCGAACCCCAGGGCCATGACACCGTCCAGTTCCTGCAGCGCGCGGGCGGCTTGCTGCGCGGTGGACACCACCTGGGTCTGGTGAAGGTTCAGGCGCTCGAAAGGCTCCAGCAGGGCGATCTGTTCTTTGTCCGGGGTAGCGTGATGCTCGGTCATGGGGTCCAATGCGTGAAAATAGGGGTAGAGCTTACAGCCCGAAGCGTTAAAACGAGCATCACCCACCCATCATGGCCTCAGGACAAAGCATCACCACCGACAGCTACAAACTTTTTCCGTCGCCGCGCAATCGGCACCGGGCCATTTTCCCCCATGAAGTTTTTGTGCCCTACCCCTACATGCTGATTGACCTGGAAAGCTACAACCTCAAGGGCAAGTACAGCCTGTTTGCCGCTTACCGGCTGAGCGACCAAAAGATGGGCCAGCTGGTCACGCTGGAACTGCATGAAGACGAGATCAGGTTCAAGGCCGGGTTTGTGCCGGATTAAGGCATTAAAAAGGCTTCTTGCGTATACAGTACGGGCACAGGAAGCTATTTATTTGATAGCAATTTGAATTGGCGACACTGCATTTTTGGTCCGATGGACTCTTACGCCAGGGTCGGGCACCCCTGCGGGCCAGGCTACCTGATGACGTCGCGCGGCGCAGTGTTTGGCCCGGGCGCTGGGTACTGGGGGGGCGGCAGAACGATAGGGGGGCGAGGCAACCTGATGCCGTCGCGCGGCGCAGGGTCTCGGCCGGGCATTGGATACTGCGGGGGCGGCAAAACGACAGCGGGGCGAGGCAACCTGAAAAATGGCAGTTCGGGCGCAGGAGCGCTGCGGTTTCGGTAGTACAGAGTCCATCCGATCGACTCCCGGATCGCTTCATCAGACACCCGATAGGCGCGGCCATCGCCAAGTATGCTGCGGTTGTTCACGTCGATGCGCCAGCCCTTGGGGGCCGCTGCCATGGCGGGCTGCAAGGTACGGGCCTCGCCATCGACCACGGTGATCTGCAGGTAGGGCCCCGCCGGCATGACGGCATAAGCGACCTTGCTGAACTGCTGGCTCCTGGTGCCTAGCGATTCAACGCAGGCGGCCGACTTGTCAACGAAGATCCGGCCGCTGCGAAACAGGCTCACCACCAGGCAGCTCAGGTCCTGGAACAGGCTCGGGTCGGTGTTCTCGTCGAGTTCGATGTAGCCACCGCTGGCGAAATCAATTTTCATGCGCGTTCCCGGGCCGGTATAGAAGCGGTCGCCGGCGAGCAGCGTCTGTCCGAGTTGCGCCGGCCGGCCCGCGCCGCTATTGCCCGGGTCGACGAAGGCATTACGCCCCTCGATCGAAGTAATCCGGCCTATCCAGCGCAGCGGCGGCGGCCCCTGCCCCTGGTTGGGCGCGGTTGGCAGCGGCGCGCATGCTGACAGCAGCGCAACAAACAGGGCCAGGCCGACGCGGCCGGACAGCGTCAGGATTTCTAGCGTACTCATTTCGCGCCTCCTTCAGGATGGGAAAACAGGTTGTCCTGGCCGATCACCTGGATAGTCGCGATCGTCTCGCTCGGATACCACATGGCTTTTCGCTCGGTGGGCACCCACAACAAAAGATTTTTGTCGTTGCGCGTCATCAGATTGCCCTTGACTACCGCACCGCCCTTGAATTCGAGGCTTGCAACCGGGTAAACTGCGGCGCGCACCAGAATGCCGAAGTCAATTGGCAACAAGAGCGTGTAAACCATCCCGTACACCGCGAGCACAATGCGAAAAGTCCGCGCCAGCACTTGGGGCCTGATCGGGGGATTAAAGGAAAAAGACAGACTGAGTGCAATCAGCAGGACCAGATAACCGTCGAGCAGACGCCTGAATTCGCCGAGCAGGAAGGTGCTGCACCGCTCGCCCTGCATCAGCAGTGACGCGGCAACCGCCGGTTTAAGACCGATGTCGGCAAGCGGAATCAAGGCCTTGCAGTCAAGCGTGGCGAGTACATTGGTGCGGAACAGCAGGCTGTCGATGCGTCCCAGTGCGAGCAGCGGGTAAAAGAAGCGATCAGTGTGCGCGATCAACAGTGTGACCAGCGCGGCGAGCAGCAGCGTGCTGGTGAGCGCCGGGCGCGCTACGTTGAGTGCAACGCGTCGCGCGCTGAACCATTCGCCAACACGGCGCCAGCCTCGACTGAGTGGCCCGATTTCGCCAAGGAAGGCGCACAACACGAGCACGCTGACCAGTCCGGCACCCAGCGCCAAGACCATTTGCAGCAGGTGGGCGGTAACCGCGAAGAAGAACCGTGCACCCTCAAGTAACATTTCCTCGTGCTGAAAATCAACAACCCGCCCGAGTCCGAGCATCGTGAGGTGGGCGTGAAAAGCGTAGTAGCCGGTGGCGTAGCAAATAGCAGTCAGCGCAGCCAATGCACCGCCAAGCCAGGCGATCGATTCCTTGAGCCGCTGAAACAGTTCCATGCCGCCCCCTCTTGTTCGATGTTTTAGCGAGGGTCTAGCGGCCCTGCCGCCATGACCGATCAGTGAGTTGGCCGCTTGCTATCTGCGGCTCACGCAGTTTGGTCGTTTACTGACTCTATACGGATTGCTGCTGCAGTTCCGCATTTCAGTACTCAGAAAGTCTCCTAAACGAGTAACTTATGTTACGCAGAGAAGGTTAACCTGTCCCATTAAAAAAGCAGATTCGGGTTGAAAATTTTGTCTTCTGGTGTACGTAATATCAGGCTTCAGACAGCCGCCGCATCAGCAACCCGGTTTTCCAGCGTGGTAAGGGCAAGGGCGCAGGTCGTGGGGATCGACCGCGTCTGCGGGCCATCCCGGAGGTGGGCTGTCCAGCAGGATCTTTGCTATAAAAATAATAGCTGCTTGCGCCCGTATGTATTGCGCTAACAGATCTTTTTAATCGCATTTGCGGCCTCGGCGACCAGTCCCGGGCCTTTGTAGACCAGGCCGGTGTAAAGCTGCACCACGTCGGCGCCGGCCCTGATTTTGGATACCGCGTTGGCGCCGCTCATCACGCCGCCCACGCCAATGATGGGAAAGCCGGTGCCCAGCGCGGCGCGCAGCTGGTGGATCACGCGGTTGCTGGCCTGCAGCACCGGCGCGCCGCTCAGGCCGCCGGTTTCGTCGGCATGGCGCAGGCCTTTGACGGCATCGCGGCTCAGCGTGGTGTTGGTGGCGACCACGCCGTCCATAGCGTGGCGCTTGAGCGTGGCAGCAATCACGTCAATCTGGGCATCGTCCAGGTCGGGGGCAATCTTCACAAAAATCGGCACCCGCTTGCCGTGTTGCTTTTGCAGCGTTTCGCGGCGTTCGGCAATGCGGCCCAGCAGCGCGTCCAGGGCTTCGTCGCTTTGCAGCGCCCGCAGGTTTTTAGTGTTCGGACTGGAGATATTGACGGTGACGTAGTCGGCATGTGGATAGACGCCGTCAAGGCAGATCAGGTAGTCATCGACCGCGTTTTCAATCGGCGTCATGGCGTTTTTGCCAATGTTCAGGCCGAGCAGGAGACGGTCCGAAGGGTTTTGTGTATTTGTCTCGCGAATGGCGGATTTCTGCACATTGGCCACAAAGGCGTCCAGCCCGTCATTGTTGAAACCCAGGCGGTTGATCAGTGCGTTGGCCTCCGGCAGACGGAACATGCGTGGCTTGGGGTTGCCCGGCTGCGCTTTCGGCGTCACGGTGCCAACTTCGATAAAGCCAAAGCCCATCGCGGCCAGGCCGTCAATGCAGCGGGCATTTTTGTCCAGGCCCGCCGCCAGACCCACGCGGTTGGGAAATTTCAGACCGGCCAGCTCGATCGGATCGCTGATGCGGCTGCTGCAGTACGCGGCGGATAGCGGCGTGCCCTGGGTGCGCGCCAGTGAAGCCATCGTCAGTTCGTGGGCAGTTTCTGGGTCAAGCCCGAACAAAAAGGGACGAACCAGGGCGTAGGGAAGCAGGGACATTGGATAATTCGGCTGGATTGACGCAATTGCGCTGGATTGTCCGGACGGCAGCGCCCGGCAAGACATGAGTTCTGGATTGTCGCAAAAACCAGAATTGCCCCTGACGTGCCTTTTGCAGGCCCAACCCCAATATCCCGAGAATCCCCATGACCCAAGACGAACTTAAAACCCTGGTAGGCCAGGCCGCCCTGCATTACGTCGAAGCCGGCAGCATTGTCGGCGTCGGTACCGGCTCCACTGTCAATAAATTTATCGACGCGCTGGCGACAATGAAAGACCAGATTGCCGGCGCCGTGTCCAGCTCGACAGCCTCGACCGAACGCCTGCAGGCGTTGGGCATCAAGGTGTTTGACGCCACCGAAGTGGATGAACTAACGGTGTATATCGACGGCGCGGACGAGATCGACTATGCCGGCAACATGATCAAGGGCGGTGGTGCGGCGCTGACGCGTGAAAAAATCGTCGCGGCCCAGTCACGCAAATTTGTCTGCATTGCCGACGAGTCCAAGTATGTAGCCATGCTTGGCAGTTTTCCGGTGCCGGTAGAAGTGATTCCCATGGCGGCCAAACGGATTGCGCGCCAGTTTGAAGCGCTGGGCGGCACAGCGGTTTTAAGGCTGAAAAACGGCGCGCCGCTGCTCACTGACAATGGCCAGCACATCCTGGACGTGACCGGCCTGAAAATTGCAGACCCACTGGCGTTTGAGTCTGAGGTGAACCAGTGGCCCGGCGTGGTGACGGTGGGCGTGTTTGCGTTCCAGAAGGCCGATGTCTGCCTGCTGGGCACCGCCGATGGCGTGAAGACGCTGGTGTTTTAAACCAGCATCCCGGCATTTGGCGGGCTGGCTAGAAGCGTATGCCTGTCGGGTTGTCGTTGCCTTTTACGGGGGGACGGGCAGGGCGTGTGGCGGGGGCTTTGCCGGCGGCGCTGTCTGCTGCCGTGGCACCGCTGGCGGGTGCTGCAGCAGGTGCCTCCATCACCGCGACCAGGGGCGCGGGTGCGGGCGGGCGGTAGCTTGTCGGTAATACCGACGCCGCCGGATAACCGGCGGCATTCAGAAACTGTGTCCACTCCGCGTCGGAGAAGCCCTTGAGCTGCTGGCTTCCAATCGTCAGGAACGGCAGCGACGTTTCGCCGCTCAAACGCTGCAGCGCCTGGCTGTCTTCAGCCGTGCTGACGGTTTTTTCGTTAAAGGGAATGCCGCGGCTGGTCAGCAGGGAGCGGCCTGCACCGCAAGGCGCGCAGTTGTCGCTGGTGTACAGAATCACGGGGTATTTGCCGGCAACCTGCTTCAGTTCAAAAGGCAATCCGGCAAAGGTAGCGCCGCTTGCGGAACTGGCGCTGGCTTCGCTGGCTTTGGCACTGCTGACAGCGACCGGCGGCCGGTCGGAAAAAGTGACTTTCCCGTCTGGCCCGACGATGCGGTAAACCTGCTGGGCCTGCGACAGCGGCGCGACAAGACTGCCGGCGACGGCGATCAGGGCCAGCAAAGCTCCAGGTGCCCAGAAATTGACAGCGTTTGATCTCATGGTGTTCCAGTGGCTTGGGATGGCAGGTTTTCAGGCTTTCAAGCCATGCCCTGATGACGCAGCAGCGCATCCAGCGAAGGCTCGCGGCCTCTGAAGGCTTTGAACGACTCCATGGCCGGGCGGCTTCCGCCTGCTTCCAGGATGGCCTGGCGGTATTTTCTGCCGGTTTCTACGGTGAGTGTGGTTTTGCCGGACGCATTGTCTGCATTGGCCGCAGCTGCAGTTTCTTCAAATGCAGCGTAGGCGTCGGCAGACAGCACTTCAGCCCATTTGTAGCTGTAGTAGCCGGCCGCATAACCGCCCGAGAAAATATGGCTGAAGGTGTGCGGGGTGCGGCTGTAGGCCGGGGCTGAAATCACTGCTACTTCCCGGCGCACTTCATTGAGCAGGCCCATCAGGTCTTCATCGGGGTTGTGCGAGGTGTGCAGCAGCATGTCGAACAGCGAAAACTCGACCTGACGCAGCGTCTGCATGCCGCTCTGGAAGTTTTTCGCTGCAAGCATTTTTTCAAACAGTGCGCGCGGCAGTGGCTCGCCGGTATCGACATGGGCGGTCATGTGCTTGAGCACGTCCCATTCCCAGCAGAAGTTTTCCATGAACTGGCTGGGTAGCTCGACTGCATCCCATTCAACACCGCTGATGCCCGACACATCGTGCTCATTGACCTGTGTGAGCATGTGGTGCAGGCCGTGGCCAAATTCATGAAACAGCGTGGTCACGTCGTCATGGGTTAGCAGGGCAGGTTTGCCGCCTACGCCATCGGCAAAATTGCAGACCAGTTGCGCCACGGGTGTTTGCAGCTTGCCCGTGTCGGGGCGTAGCCAGCGCGAGCGCACATCGTCCATCCAGGCACCACCACGCTTGCCGGTGCGGGCGGGCTGGTCGAGGTAGAACTGGC
>JAYWDL010000065.1:0-2600 GCA_043779865.1 Polaromonas sp. | reverse complement strand
GGGCGGCGGGCCGATACTGCTGAACATGATTCACGAGGTACACAACCTGCGCATGCTGTGCGGCGACATCATCGCGGTGCAGGCGCTTGCCAGTCATGCCACACGCGGTTTTCCGGTCGAGGACACAGTGGCGATCAACTTGCGCTTTGCCAGCGGCATGCTCGGCACTTTTTTGCTGTCCGACACGGCTGCGTGCCCGCGCAGCTGGGAACAGACATCGCAGGAAAACAAGGCCTATGCGACTTACGACGACGAGGACTGCTACGTCATCACCGGCACTAACGGCGCTTTGTCGGTGCCGACCATGCGCCTGAAGACCTACCCGCGCCCTGAAGACCGCTCCTGGTGGAAGGAGTTTGAAGTTGGCGTCGTCGGCATGGTGCGGGACGATCCGCTCAAGCACCAGATCGAGCATTTCGGCGCCGTCATTCGCGGCGAGGCCGAACCGCTGGTCAGTGCGCGCGACGGCCTGCTGAACCTGCGCATCACCGAAGCCATCGCCGAGGCGGCCGCCACCGGTCGCGTCATCGAGATTTCCAATCATTGATCTACTTTTACTAACGGGACTCCCCAATGAAAATCCTCATGCTCCACGGCATCAACCACAATATGTTCGGCAAGCGCGACCCGAAACAGTACGGCACCGTCACGCTGGACGAAATCAACGCCAGTCTGAACGCTTTGGGCAAGGAACTGCATACGGAAGTTGAATGCTTCCAGACTAACAGCGAAGGCGATATGTGCGAGCGCATCCACCAGGGTTACGCCGACGGCGTCGATGCGGGTGCTGATCAACGCCGGCGCCGGGACCCATTACAGCTACGGCATTCGCGACGCGCTCGCCATCCTGACCTGCCCGATCGTCGAGCTGCATATGTCCAACATCCATGCACGGGAAGCGTTTCGCCATGTGTCGGTGTTCGCCGAAATCGTCAAGGGACAAATTTGCGGCTTCGGCGTTGACAGCTATCTGCTGGCGCTGCGCGCGGCGGTATCGTCTGTTTCCCCGGCGGCTGCCAGCCCCAAGGTTTCGGCTGGGCAAGCAGTGATCTGAATGATTAACAATGATTAACGGCAACACGGAAATCATCGCCCACATCGGCTTCCCGACGCACGCCTTCACGGCGCCGATGATTTACAACCCGTGGTTCGAAAAAGCCAACGTCAACGCCATCGTCGTTCCCATGGGCTGCCAGTCGCAGGATTTCCCGGATTTTCTGCGTTCGGTGTTCAAGCTCGCCAACATTCGCGGCGCGCTGATCACCATGCCGCACAAAGTCTCCACGCTCGGTCTGCTGGACGAGGTGCTTCCGATCGCCGCGATTGCCGGTTCGTGCAATGCCGTGCGGCGCCTGCCCGACGGCCGCCTGCAGGGCGACATGTTCGACGGCGAGGGTTTTGTTCGCGGCGTGTTGCGCAAGGGCTTGACGCTGCAGGGCGCGCGGGCGCTGGTGGTGGGCAGCGGCGGCGTTGGCTCGGCGATTGCCGCGTCGCTGGCGGGTGCCGGTGTGGCGGGTCTTGGCCTGTTCGACGTCCATGCTGAGTCGGAACAAAGACTCGCCGGACGCCTGCGCCAGCACTATCCAGCGCTTGAAGTGGTGGTCGGCTCCAATGACCCGGCGGGGTTCGATTTGGTCGTCAACGCCACGCCCATGGGAATGAACGCGGGCGACGCGATGCCGATGGACATCTCGCGCATTGCCGCCAGCACCTTTGTCGGCGAAGTGGTCATGAAAACGGAGATGACGGCTTTTCTTGCAGCCGCGCAGGCGCGAGGCTGCCGCGTGCAAATAGGTACGGACATGCTGTTCGAGCAAATCCCCGCCTACCTGGAATTTTTCGGCCTTCCCAGCACCACGCCCGACATCTTGCGGTCTGTGGCCCAGTTGAGTTATTAAGTTTTCGCCGCCCTTGCCGCTGTGGGTCGTGCAGCGCGGGTAAAGCCCAGCCCGTAAACTGGCGGGCTTGATACGACTCCGCTACGCAACCGAACAGGAATTAAATATGCAGACAAGAAAACTAGGCCCCTTCAACGTCTCGGCCATCAGCCTGGGCTGCATGAACCTCAGCCACGCCTACGGCGCTCCTGTGTCCGCAGAGCAGGGCGAGCGCGTGCTGCTGGCCGCGCTTGACGCCGGCGTGACGATGTTCGACACCGCCACGCTTTACGGGTTTGGCGCCAACGAAACGCTGGTTGGCAATGTGCTGGCCAAACATCGCAGCCGCTTCACCCTGGCCAGCAAATGCGGCATGTCCGGCGTCGATGTGGCGGGCGACGGAAAACTGGTCCGCGTCATCGACGGCAGGCCCGAGACGATTCGCGCTACCTGTGAGGGATCTCTCAAGCACCTGCAGACCGACGTGATTGACCTGTATTACCTGCACCGCTGGGACAAGCAGGTGCCGATTGAAGACAGCATGGGCGCCCTGAGCGAGCTGGTGCACGCCGGCAAGATTCGCACCATCGGCCTGAGCGAAGTGTCAGCCGCCACGCTGCGCAAGGCGCACGCCGTGTATCCTGTCACGGCCGTTCAAACCGAGTATTCGCTGTGGACGCGCAACCCCGAAATCGCCGTGCTGCAAGCCTGCAGGGAACTCGA
>JAYWDL010000064.1:0-2602 GCA_043779865.1 Polaromonas sp. | reverse complement strand
CGCCGAGCCTGGAAGAAATGCAGTATGTCGCCGCCGAGATGCAAAAAGACGAGCATTTCCGCCTTAACAAAATCCCGCTGCTGATTGGCGGCGCTACGACCAGCCGGGTGCATACGGCGGTGAAGATTTCGCCGCATTACGAAGGCCCGGTGGTTTATGTGCCCGATGCGTCGCGTAGCGTCAGCGTGGCGCAGAGCCTGCTGTCTGACAACGCGGCCAAATACATCGCCGAGCTGAATGCGGACTATGACAAGGTTCGCACGCAGCATGCCAACAAAAAGCAGACGCCGATGTGGCCGCTGGCCAGGGCGCGGGCCAACGCCACGCCCATCGACTGGACGAATTACACGCCGCCCAGCCCGAAGTTCATTGGCCGGCGCCTGTTCAAAAACTTCGATCTCGCGGAACTGGCCCAGTACATCGACTGGGGTCCGTTTTTCCAGACCTGGGACCTGGCCGGCCCTTTTCCGGCGATTTTGAAGGATGAGGTGGTCGGCGCCGAAGCGGTGCGGGTCTATGCCGACGCGCAGCGCATGCTCAAGCGCCTGATCGAGGGCCGCTGGCTGACGGCGAGCGGCGTGATGGGCCTGTACCCGGCCAACAGCGTCGGCGACGACATCGAGATTTACACCGACGAGTCGCGAACCGAAGTGGCCATGACCTGGTACGGCTTGCGCCAGCAGACCGAAAAAACGGCCGTCGAGGGCGTGATGCGCCCCAGCCGCTGCCTGGCCGATTTCGTCGCGCCCAAGTTGCTTGCTCCTGAATTAATAGCTGCTCGCGCAGGCAGTACCTGCGCAAAAGGCCAAAATGATTCAAAAATTGCCGATTACATCGGGATTTTTGCCGTTACCGCCGGCCTGGGCGCTGACAAGAAGGAAAAATACTTCCTGGACGACCATGACGATTATTCGTCCATCATGTTCAAGTCGCTGGCCGACCGCCTGGCCGAGGCGTTTGCCGAGGCGATGCACCAGCGTGTGCGCAAGGATTTGTGGGGCTATGTGCCGGCCGAGGCGCTGGACAAAGACGCGATGATCGCCGAAAAATACCAGGGCATTCGTCCCGCGCCGGGCTATCCGGCGTGCCCGGACCACAGCGTCAAAAAGGAGATGTTCGAGTTGCTCCGCGCCGATGAGGTCGGCATGGCCCTGACGACAAGCCTGGCCATGACGCCAGCGGCCAGCGTCAGCGGCTTTTACCTGAGCCATCCGCAAAGCACGTATTTCAGCGTCGGGAAAATTGGCGATGACCAGCTGCAGGACCTGGCCGGGCGGCGTGGTCTCAAGGCCAGCGACTTGCAGCGCTTGCTGGCGCCTAATCTGTAGCGTGGGCGGTTATTGGGGCTTCGACTGCTTTACGGGCCGTTACCCGGCAATGGCCGGCGTTTACAAAACGACACGCAAGAGTTGCCTGGGGTGTGTAACTTTAGGCTGTGTCGGGCGTTAGAGGTAAAGCCAAACGGCTGCTTTCGCGCCGTTTTATCGCTTCCTGAACTGGCGTCAAGCCCTGAGCCAGACCTGTCCAGACCTGTTTTCCAAGAAAGGGAACTCCATGACCACCTCGATTGATACGCTCCAGCCGGGCCAGCAGCCTGCATTCAACGGCAACAACAAACCCCTGTGGGCAGCTGTCGGCATCCTTGGCGTGGCGGTGCTTGGCATGGGCGGCACCATGCTTTACAACCAGCGTGCGCCAGCCCCCACTGCCACGGTGGCGGCGCTAACGACGCCGCAGCTGACCGCCGCACCCCGATTGACGGCACCCGCTGCTTCAGCAAATCCCGCCGATGACCTGATTGAAAAGCCGGCAGCGGCACCGGCCAAACCTGCACCTGCGCATGTCAAAAAAGTGATCAAGCCTGTGCCCGCTCATGCGCAGGCACCAGCACCAGCACCTGCACCTGCACCTGCACAGTTACCGGGCTATTCCGGCGTTACGCCCGCGCCTGCCGCTGCGCCTTACTCCACTTACCCTGCTTACACAGCCCCGGTGCATGTGGCAGCGGCTCCCGTCTGCGCGGTCTGCGGCTCGGTCGAATCGGTAACACCAGTGGAGCGCTCGGCCAAGCCGGACGGACCAGGCCTGGGAACCGTCGCCGGCGGCGTGCTGGGCGCGGTGCTGGGTAACCAGGTCGGCCATGGCAACGGCCGCGCGGCGGCCACCATTCTGGGCGCGGTGGGCGGCGGTTTTGCCGGCAATGCAATTGAAGGAAAAATTCGCAGGGAAACCGTTTACCAGGTGGGCGTGCGGATGGAAGACGGCACGCGCCGCATGGTCGAAGTTGCGCAGGCCCCCAATGTTGGCAGCCGCGTTACGGTAGAAGGATCGACCCTTCGCAGCAATGAGGGGGCCTCATACCGCACGCCCCCCATGGCGCAGGTAGTGAACCAGAACCAGCCTTACCAGAATCAGCCTCAGCCCTGGCAGTCCGATTCGCGCTGAGCGATTTGGCCAGGTGGCCTGGTTTGAAAGCGCCTTATTTGCAGCAATTGCCGGCACCGAATTCGGGGCTTGCGTAGCACTTCATTGGGGCGAACAATTTGTAGGGTTTGCAGTGGGTCGGTTGAGTTCCGCTGCACCTGCCTGGCCGTCAACAATC
>JAYWDL010000063.1:0-19260 GCA_043779865.1 Polaromonas sp. | reverse complement strand
GGCAAACCTCACGCTTTCAGATCGACTTGTCCAGGCCGCGGGTGATGGGCATTGTCAACGTCACACCCGACTCGTTTTCTGACGGTGGCGACTATTTTCGTTCAGGCGACAGTTTTTCAGGCGTATTTGCGCACTGCGAGCGCTTGATCAGGAACGGTGCCGACCTGCTGGACATTGGCGCCGAATCCACCCGCCCCGGCGCGCCGCCCGTGCCACTCGAAGATGAGCTGGCGCGCGTGCTGCCCGTCGTTCGCCATGCGGTCAAACTTGGTGTGCCGATCTCCGTTGATACCTACAAGCCCGAGGTCATGCGCGCCGTGCTCGATTTAGGCGCCGACATCATCAACGACATCTGGGCGCTGCGCCAGCCCGGTGCCACGCAAGTGGTGGCCGCGCACCCGGGCTGCGGGGTTTGCCTGATGCATATGCACCGTGAGCCGCAAACCATGCAGATGACGCCCATGCGGGGCGACGTGGTGCCGCAGGTGTTGTCTTTTCTGGAGCATGCGGCGCATGACCTGCGGGCCGCCGGGGTTGGCAGAGCCCGCATTGTGCTTGATGCAGGCGTCGGTTTTGGGAAAACCGTGGCACAAAATTTTGCGTTGCTGGCCCGACAGAGAGAGTTTCTGGCGGCGGGTTATCCGCTGCTGGCCGCCTGGTCGCGCAAGTCATCGCTGGCAGCAGTGTGCAGCAGCCCCGACGACACCGCAGCGCAGCTGTCGATGGCAGAGCGCATGGTGCCAAGCGTAGCGGCCGCGTTAATGGCCGTTGAGCGCGGCGCCCGCGTCGTTCGCGTGCATGACGTGCGCGAAACCGTACAGGCCCTGAAGGTATGGACTGCGGCCACTTGAAGTAATGGGGCGCGCGCCCTGCAGTAGTGCGCCTGGATGCGTCTGAACTGGGCAGGCGAGATCAAACAGCCTTTAAACTAGCTGCCAGGCGCAACGCCTTGAGCAGCCAAAAAACGATCGATTTGCGGGGACAGAAAATATGACCAGAAAATACTTTGGCACCGATGGCATACGCGGAACGGTGGGTGAAGCACCTATCACGCCCGACTTTGTGCTGCGGCTCGCCCATGCCGTCGGTCATGTCCTTCGCAAGACTGAATCGCGCCCCACGGTGCTGATTGGCAAGGACACCCGCATTTCAGGCTACATGCTGGAAAGCGCGCTGGAATCAGGTTTCAATTCTGCTGGCGTTGACGTAGTGTTGCTCGGGCCACTGCCTACCCCTGGGGTGGCCTACCTTACGCGGGCGCAGCGCGCCAGCCTGGGGGTGGTGATCAGTGCCAGTCACAACCCTTTTACCGATAACGGCATCAAGTTTTTCAGCGCCCAGGGCACCAAGCTCAACGACGACTGGGAACTTGCTGTAGAGGCCGCATTGGCCGAGCAGCCAGTCTGGGCTGATTCGGCCTCGCTGGGCAAGACGCGTCGCCTGGAAGATGCGGCGGGGCGCTATATCGAGTTTTGCAAAAGCACGTTTGCCCACGACCTGACCCTCAAGGGCCTGAAAATCGTCGTCGATGGCGCCCATGGTGCGGCTTACCAGATTGCGCCCATGGTGTTTCATGAACTCGGTGCAGATGTGATTGCCATCGGCTGCGCACCGGATGGCCTGAACATCAACCACGAGGTCGGTGCCACGCACCCTGAAGCACTGATTACCGCCGTCAAGGCGAATCAGGCCGACTACGGCATTGCACTTGACGGTGACGCCGACCGCCTGCAAATAGTTGACGCAGAAGGCCGGCTGTTCAACGGCGATGAAGTGCTGTACCTGATGGTGAACGAGCGCCTGGCGCGGGGCGAAAAAGTGCCGGGCACGGTCGGTACCCTGATGACTAATATGGCGGTGGAAATTGCCCTGAAAGCCAAGGGTGTCGAGTTTGTTCGCGCCAGGGTTGGTGACCGCTATGTGCTGGAAGAACTCGACAAGCGCGGCTGGCTGCTGGGCGGCGAAGGCTCCGGCCATCTGCTGGCGCTGGACAAGCACACAACCGGCGACGGCCTCATCAGCGCCCTGCAGGTGCTGCAGGCCTGCGTGCGCAGCAAGCAAACGCTGGCTGAACTTCTGGTGGACGTGGTGCTGTTTCCGCAGACCCTCATCAATGTTCGCCTCAAGCCCGGTCAGGACTGGAAGAGTTGTAAGGCGCTGGCAGCCCAAACCACAGCGGTGGAAATCGAATTGGGCGACACCGGCCGCGTGCTGATTCGCGCCAGCGGCACCGAGCCGCTGCTGCGGGTGATGGTGGAAGCGCGCGACGCTGAGCAGGCACGAACCTGTGCTGAACGCGTTGCAGATACTGTGCGGTCCTGAAAAATAGGCCAGTCCCATCAATTTTCAACAAAATCGGTCTCTTACGCTTTATCTATCAGCGCAAGCAGCTATTAAATTAGTAGCAAATATGGTGTTTTTACTGGCGCTGGCGTTCAGGCCGGCGTTAGCCGGGAGCCCTTGCGTCCACCGGAAGGTACATGGTAGTCCACCCCGGCGGTGGGCCGGTTCACCATTACCATGCCGGCCTGGCTGTGCCGCTTGAAATGCGTGGCGTATTTCAAGGAAGTGATGGCAATGCGTGCCGACAAGCCGAACGGCGTATCGTTGGCCGTGGCGAGTGCGGCTTCATCGTCCTTGACGCGGATGATGCTCGCTATCGGGCAAAAAATCTCTTCAGGGTTGAAGCGCATGCTGGCGGTGCTTTTACTTAAAAGCGCTGGCGCCTGACAGCCGTGGAGGGGGCAGCAGTGGTATCAAGGGATTGGTACCAACGGCTAATACTTCCGGCAGCCTCTCGTTGAACCCCGGCGGGACGTGCGCTCCCAGCACAGGCACTTCATTGCCCGGCATTGAGCGGAAGTAGTGCCCCCGGCGGCGTCATGGATGCCAGCAATAGTGCGACGCCTCAATCAGACGCATACTCCAATAGGGACTACCGGCCAGAGGCTTGGGAAATTCAGGCACTTTCAGGGGTAGTACCAATATTACGCCGCAGGGCAGCACAGGCACTAAGGCGCGCCATGCGGATAGCAAATGAGCAACTGTCAGCCTGGGTTTCAATAATCACCGCTGTTCGTTTTATTCACGGTTGCCCAAACTTGTCTGTGAGCAGCACCCAAAAAATCTGAGACCGGCGTGTCAACAGAGTGTCCGTAAGATATTTCCTACATCACTCGCAAAGATTTCCTACACAAAGTGAACAGTACGCTGCATAAAGTCGAATCAACGCTTTTATTCAAAACACAGCCAGTTTGGCTATTCTGGTATCACTCAGGCCTGCCAAGAAAAAGTACCATGAAAAACATGAAACCCACCCGTGAACCTGAATCGAGCCCCTCAAAATACAGGAGTGAGCGACCTGATAACGGCTCCAAAAATAACAAGGAAGTCGGACCCAGCTCGGAGGCTCATAAAGACAATGCCCACAAACGGCTTCAGTTGGCACGTCACGCCTGCCTGAACGATTAAGGCTTGATTATTGGTTTTCCAGGCATTTCCCGCACTTTTCGAGTCTGCATTCGTATTCATGTCGAATCGTTCTGCCCGGATATAACTTTCAAAAAATCCGGCAAATTACCTGATTCAGTTTTATCGATCTTCAGCTTGAGCGGACAGAAAAGGGGCAGTTCGCGCGCCCCGTGAAGTGTTGAGGTGCTCAATCAATTAGCGCTTGCCGTCCTGATTTACACCTTTGTTCGCGCCACCCTGGTTGCTTCCGCTAGCCCGGCCTCCTTTGCGACCGGCCTCACGGGCTTTTGCTGAATTGAACTCATGGGCACTTCCACTCTGGTGCGCAGCCTTGCCCCCTTCGCTGGCGATTTCCCGTTGTCGCTTTGGGTCCATTGCAGCAAAACCGCGCCCGGATTTGCCTCCCTGGCTACCGCCCTGACCGCCCTTGCTGCCCCGATTACCGCCTTGATTGCTGGAAGCCATTGACTATCTCCTTTAAAAAACGCGTTAAATGGATTGCTCAAGGTACGCGTTAATGGTTGAAAGTGACTGGCACGATTACACGTCACAAACCAATTTACGACGCATTTTTAGTAAGTTTTGTCAGTTAGGTGGTCAGTTGATGTAGGACAAGCGGAAAGAGCAGGCTCCAGGACATGCAAAAGGAGTTTGATGTTGGCCGGATAAAAAAATTTATTTGCTGCTGTCTCTTGACAGTTGCCCTGCCACGCGAAGAATCCTTGCATGTGCTTGAGCCGGTTTCTCATGGGCCAAAGGCTGGGTAAAGTTAAATTTGTAGCTGGCTGACATTCAGCCACTCCAATTTTTAAAAAGGAAACTGATATGTACGCACCCACACTCAAGTCCGCTGCCACTGTCGCCCTTGCTTTAGCCGCCGCTCTGACGCTAGGCGCCTGTAACAAGAAAACCGATGACACCGTCAAATTGCCGGGATCATCCTCGTCTTCATCAATGACCAGTCCCTCGACAACAAACAGTGGTTCGACAGGGTCGACTGGAACTTCTGGAACTGGCTCAATGGGCAGCAGTACGGGCGCGATGCCACCTGCAAGCGCTGCCAGTGGCGGCCGCTACTAAACGGGTCTGAGGAACGATACCTAATTAAGCCCTGATCGCATGTCATTCGCGAGTAAGGTTTTTCCAAGGTATCTGGTTGATTCCAGGAAGGTGTGAAAAATCAGCCCTGTGCCACCGGCCTGTTCGGGTCACTGCACCAGTCGCTCCAGCTGCCCGCATACAAGGCTGTGCGGCCCAGACCGGCGACTTCCATGGCGATGAGATTAGGCAGGGCACTTACGCCACTGCCGCAGTGATGCACTACCGTTTCAGGATTGCGCCCGCCAAGCAGGGCTGCAAACTCGGATTTGAGTTGTTCAGCAGATTTGAACTTGCCCTCGGCGTTAAGGTTCTGGCTGAAAGGGCGGTTCAATGCACCAGGAATATGGCCTGCCACCGGGTCCAGTGGTTCGACTTCGCCCTTGAAGCGCGGTGTGGCGCGTGCATCAATCAGGGTTTGGACCGGGCGACCGAGTCGTGTGGCAACGGTTTGCGTATCGACCAGAATAGCCAGCTCAGGACCCAGCAGAAAATTGGTTTGAAAATGTGCCGGCTCCTCGCCTCGATTGATTGCGCCACCAGCCGCTTCCCAGGCTTGCAACCCGCCATCAAGTACGGCGACATTCTCATGGCCTGCCCATTTAAGCATCCACCACAGGCGGCCGCAATAATTGCTGCCATTGCGGTCATACACGACAGCCTGCATGTCATTGCCCAAGCCGACGCTGGAGAGCCAGGTGGCAAATTTTTCGCGGTTGGGCAGAGGATGGCGTCCACCTGAAGCAGGAGCATCTGCACCGGTAGCTGTAATGACGCCATGCGCACCTGGCACACCGTGTCTGGCGCTAAGTGACTTGTCCAGGTGAGCATAGATGGCACCAGGAATATGCGACGCCAGGTACTGCTCTTCGCCGGCGTGGGGCTGCGACAGGACATAACTGCAATCAAAAACGCGCAACTGTAAAGACGGCTGGACGCTGGCCATCAGCGCCTGTAGTGCTTCGGCCGAAATCAGGGTGGTGTAGTTCATCTGGGGCTCCTCGATTACGAATCAATGTTCTTCCGCCGGCGTGTTGGGGGCCGCACGCGTCCGCAGCACAGTGGCGGCGATGGCGCTGACGATGATGAGTGCCATGCCGGCCCAGCCTGTCAGGGGAATATTGTCTCCAAACAGGATCAGGCTGTAGAGCGCGGCAAACACAATGCCCGCGTATTGCAGGTTGGCCACCATCAGCGTTCCGCCATGATTTTTCGACATGGAATAGGCCTTGGTCATGGCCAGCTGACCGAGCGAGGCCAAAATGCCAATCGGCGGCAACCACAGCGCATGCTGCCAGTTCCAGGGTGAAATGCCTGTCACCGCCATGCCTGCTGCACCCGCGACCGCAGTGCCAACTGCAAAGTAAAACACGGTACGAATTTCAGGTTCGCCCATGCGTGAAATGGCCATGATCTGCATATAGGCAAAGGCGGCCCTCCAGCCCGGACAGCAGCCCGATCAGGCCGGCAAAAGTCTGGTTCTGGTCCATCGCCGGGCGCAGCAGCATCACCACTCCGGAAAAGCTGGCCAGAATTGCCAGCACCAGCGGCCCCTGGCTGATGGTTTTTGCCCCCACGCTTGTCGCTTCGCTTACTGCGCTGCCCCCCGAGGGGGCTGAACTTGCTTGGGGCGGCCCTGCGCTGCGTTCGTCACCTTTCAGTCCTGTTGTTGCCATGAGTGCGCCGCCCACCAGAAAGGCCGCAATCCACACGCCACTCATGTAGTTGAGCGTCATGGCGGTCGCCAGCGGCAAATGGGAAATCGCGTAAAACCAGGCTGACAGCGACATGACGTCGATCACGCTGCGCCAGGCATGCATGGCCGGATAACGGGTTCGCAAGGGCGTGCCGCGAATGTGCGCAAACACCGCCATGAAAACAATGCCCAGCACACCCCGGTAAAACACCAGCTCGGCACCGCTGAAGTGCGCGGACGCGAACTTGACGCACACGCCCATGGACGCAAACATGAAAGAGGAAAAAAGCATCCAGACAGCCTGCATCGGGTGTTTTTCGATTTTTTTTTGATAAAAACAGGCTTCTGCCCTTATGTAGCGGGCACAACCAGCTATTAAATATATAGCATATGAGATGGCGGGAGCCACGCCCTCAGATCATCTGGGTGGTTTTGCTGGCACCCATTTCGCGGCGGTACCACTCATGAAAATGCTGCATCCCGTCTTCCATGGGGCTCTGGTAGGGGCCGAACTCATTGTCGCCGCGCTGGAGCAGCGCCTTGCGGCCAGCATCCATGCGCAGGGCGAGTTCGTCGTCTTCAACGCAGGTTTCCATGTAGGCAGCCTGCTGCGCTTCGATGAATTCATGCTCGAAGGCACAGATTTCCTCGGGATAGAAAAACTCCACCACGTTGAGGGTTTTGTCAGGCCCTTGCGGGTGCAGTGTGCTGACAATCAGCGTATGCGCATACCACTCCACCATCACATGCGGGTAGCAGGTCAGCCAGATGGCGCCATATTTGGGCGGCGTTCCCTGGCGATATTGCAGGACAACGTCGTGCCATTTTTTGTAGGTTTCGGTGCCGGGCTTGCCCAGCTTGTCGGATACGCCGACGGTTTGCGCCGAATAGGTGGGCGCGAGTTCCCAGCGCAGATCATCGGTGGTGACAAAACCGCCCAGGCCCGGATGGAACGGGCCGACGTGGTAGTCCTCCAGATAGACCTCGATAAAGGTTTTCCAGTTGTAGTTGCACTCATGCAGATGCACCTTGTCGAGCTGGTAACCCGAAAAATCAATGTCGGCCATGGCGCCCAGCGGTGCCATCTCGGCTGCAATGTCGCGGCCATTGTCCTCAAACACCAGGCCATTCCAGGTCGTGGTCTTGTAGCGATTCAGGTTCAGGCAGGGATCGACTTCAAAATGCGGCGCACCGATCAGCTCGCCCGAGGTGTTGTAAGTCCAGCGGTGCAGCGGGCAGACGATGTTGCTGCCGGTATTGCCCCGGCCCTGCAGCATGGTCGACTGGCGGTGGCGGCAGACATTGGATATCAGCTCGATGCCCGACGCATTGCGCACCAGCGCCCGGCCTTCGCCCTCATGGGGCAGGGCGTAGTAGTCGCCCAGGTTGGGCACAGCCAGTTCGTGACCCAGGTAACGCGGCCCGCGTGCAAACAGTTTTTGCTGCTCGCGCTGGTATAGGTCGGCATCAAAATAGCTGGAAATCGGGAGTTGACTGGTGGCCTGCAACAGGCGAAGGCTTTTATCAGGCATCAATTTCTCTCAACAGGCCGCTGCCGCCAGACTGGGCAGGCAGGTCAAAAAGCCAGGTGAACTAACGGGCTGCAAAGCAGTCCAAAGATGAAAAAAAACACCGGTATTTGCATCAAAAAACAGGGCAAACGCCGGTATCAAGAACGATTATTAATTGTACCCGCGCGCTCTGTTTTCAAGCGTCTGTCCAGAGGCCACGGGATAATGAGGCCTCGGTCCCGCTGTATCGGCGCCAGCGCCCAAAATCCCTGCAACCGCCTAAAATCAGCCTTTCCTCAAAATACCCATGGCCAAAAGCTCTGCTTCTTCAGTTTCGTCTGCTTCGTCCGCTGCACCGGTTGCCGCAAGCAACGCCGCACCGGCTCCTGTCCTGCCGGCTACCTACGAAGCCGCACTGCAGGAACTGGAGGAAATGGTCAGCCGTCTGGAGTCCGGCCAGTTGCCGCTGGACCAGTTGCTTGCTGGCTACCAGCGCGGCGCGCAACTGCTGAAGTTTTGCAGGGTCAGGCTTGAAGCCGTTGAAACCCAGATCAAGGTGCTGGAAGGCACTGAACTCAAGCCATGGATGCAAGCGTAATTTCCACCGTCATCAACGGCGTCACCGCCCTAGCGCAAGAAACCACTGATTTGAATGCCCCTGAAACAATTTCCCTGTTCGACTTGAGCGCCTGGAGCGCCCGGCAACTCGCCGCCATTGAGCAGGCCTTGTCCGGCTGGGTCGCCAGTCCAGGCGACGCGCCGGCTCCCGCCGGCCTGGGCGATGCGATGCGTTATGCCGTGCTTGATGGTGGCAAACGCCTGCGTCCACTATTGGTGATGGCAGCCTGCGAAGCGGTCAATGGCAATGTCCAGGCCGCGCTTCGTACTGCCTGCGCGGTGGAGCTTATCCACGCTTACTCACTGGTGCATGACGACCTGCCCTGCATGGACAATGACGTGCTGCGCCGCGGCAAGCCCACCGTCCACGTCAGGTTTGGCGAGGCTCAAGCACTGTTGGCAGGCGATGCATTGCAGGCACTCGCCTTTGAACTTCTTACGCCTGAAGACGGCACTGTACACGCCCAAACGCAGGCTCACCTGTGCCGTATGCTGGCGCAGGCTGCCGGCTTTAAGGGCATGGCAGGCGGCCAGGCGATCGACCTCGCCAGCGTTGGCCTGTCTTTGACGTCTGTACAGCTGCACGAGATGCACCGCCTGAAAACCGGTGCGCTGCTGCAAGCCAGCGTGATGATGGGAGCGGCCTGCGGTACGGCTTCGCTGGCGGCGCAAAACGCCCTGAGCGACTACGGCGCGGCGGTGGGCCTGGCGTTTCAGGTCGTGGACGACATTCTGGATGTGACGGCCGATGCGGCCACGCTGGGCAAGACAGTCGGCAAGGATGCGGCCCAGGACAAACCCACCTTTGTCTCGCTCATGGGGCTGCAGGCCTCCAAAGAGTATGCGCAGCTGCTGCTGGCGCAAGCCCTTGCCAGCCTTCAGTCCAGCGGCCTTAATCACACCCATGCCTTGCAGGCGCTGGCCGACATGCTGGTCAATCGCCGCCACTAGGGCGCAGACAGCCTCGCTACAACAAATACTTGCACGATGTACTCATTGCTTGAAACCATCAACAGTCCCGCGGACCTGCGGCGTCTGCCTCGTACCCAACTCAAGGCGCTGGCCGACGAGTTGCGCGCTTATGTACTCGACAGTGTTTCCAAAACCGGGGGGCATTTAAGCTCCAACCTGGGCACGGTGGAGCTGACCGTGGCTCTGCACTATGTCTTCAACACGCCCGATGACCGCCTGGTTTGGGACGTGGGCCACCAGACCTATCCGCACAAAATTCTCACCGGCCGGCGCGAGCGCATGAGCACCTTGCGACAGTTTGGCGGTTTGTCGGGTTTTCCACGCCGCGATGAAAGCGAGTACGACACCTTTGGTACAGCCCATTCATCGACATCCATTTCTGCCGCGCTCGGCATGGCGCTGGGCGCCCAGCTCAAGGGTGAAAACCGTAATGCGGTGGCCATTATTGGCGACGGCTCCATGAGTGCCGGCATGGCGTTTGAAGCCCTGAACAATGCGGGTGTTCATGATGACTGCAAGCTGCTGGTGGTGCTCAACGACAACGACATGAGTATCAGCCCGCCCGTGGGCGCACTGAATCGGTACCTGGCCCAGCTGATGAGCGGGCGCTTTTATTCGTCGGCCAAAAGTGTTGGCAAACAGGTGCTTCGTGTCGCGCCGCCGCTGCTGGAGCTGGCCAAACGGCTGGAGACGCATGCCAAGGGCATGGTCGTGCCGGCCACGCTGTTTGAAAACTTCGGCTTCAACTACATCGGCCCGATTGATGGCCACGATCTGGAGTCGCTGGTTCCCACGCTGGAAAACATCAGGCACCTGATGGCGACCGGCGCGGGTCCGCAGTTTTTGCACGTCGTGACCAAAAAAGGCCAGGGTTACAAGCTGGCCGAAGCCGACCCGATTGCTTACCATGGCCCCGGCAAGTTTGACCCGTCCATGGGTTTGCAAAAATCGACCGCACCCGCCAGGCAGACTTTTACCCAAGTGTTTGGCCGCTGGCTGTGCGACATGGCCGAGCACGACCCGCGCCTGGTTGGCATCACGCCCGCCATGCGCGAGGGCTCGGGCATGGTGGAGTTTCACAAGCGTTTTCCTGCCCGTTACCATGACGTCGGCATTGCCGAGCAGCATGCGGTGACTTTTGCCGCCGGCCTGGCCTGCGAAGGCCTTAAACCCGTGGTGGCGATTTATTCGACTTTTTTGCAGCGCGGCTACGACCAGCTGATTCACGATGTGGCGCTGCAAAACCTGCCGGTGGTGTTTGCGCTGGACCGGGCAGGGCTGGTGGGAGCCGATGGCGCGACCCATGCCGGCGCCTACGACATCCCGTTTTTGCGCTGCATTCCCAACATGAGCATTGCCTGCCCGGCCGATGAAAACGAGTGTCGCAAACTGCTGACATCCGCCTTTGAGCAAAACCACCCGGTGGCGGTGCGCTACCCGCGCGGTGCGGGTGCTGGCATCGAGACAGAAGCTGGTTTGCAATCGCTGCCTTTCGGTAAAGGCGAAATTTTTCGCGAAGGCGCCCGTATCGCTATTCTGGCTTTCGGCACGCTCCTGTATCCCGCCCTACAAGCGGCTGAAAAACTCGGCGCGACAGTGGTCAACATGCGCTGGGCCAAGCCGCTGGATACTGAATTGCTGATGAAAGTAGCTGCCAGCCATGAAGCCCTTGTGACGGTGGAAGAGGGCGCGATCATGGGCGGTGCCGGTAGCGCTGTGAGTGAAGCGCTGCAGGCCGCTGGCGTGGTCAAACCCCTGCTGCAGCTGGGCCTGAAAGACGAGTTCATCGAGCACGGCGATCCAGTCAAACTGCTGGCATTGCAAGGCCTTGATGCCGCCGGCATGGAAGCTGCAATCAAGGCCCGATTCGGATCATTGCTGACATTGGACAAGTTTGAGCTGAAGTCGGTGGCATAGCACCTGCCGTCTACGCCCAGGTTATCGATCGAGAGAGCATGGCTACCGTTCCCCTGGAAGCCTGTCAGCTGCCCAGATAGGCTTCCTGCACCTTGGGATTGACAAGCAATTCGCGGCCGGTACCGTTAAGCACAATATTTCCGGTCTCAATCACGTACGCCCGGTCCGCAATTTTCAGTGCCTGGCGTACGTTTTGTTCAACCAGAAAAATTGTCAAGCCGGCTTGATTGATGTCGCGCAGGGTGCGAAAGATACCCTGCACAATGATGGGCGCCAAGCCCATGGAGGGTTCATCCAGTAACAAGACGCGAGGCTTGGCCATTAAGGCACGGCCAATTGCCAGCATCTGTTGTTCGCCGCCTGAAAGGTTGCCCGCCAGACCACTGGCGCGCTCCTTGAGGACAGGAAACAGGGCGTAGATAGCGTCCAGCTCATCCGCCCGGTTGTAACGGTCACGGCGGCTGTAAGCGCCGAGTTCAAGATTTTCCTGCACTGTCAGGGTGGTCAGTGTGGCACGGCCTTCAGCCACCTGCACCACACCGCTTGATACGATCTTGTGGGGCGCCATCTTGCTCAGGTCTTTGCCATCGAAAATAACCTGGCCTGAGGCTTTTTTGACCAGGCCCGAGAGTGCCAGCAGGATTGTTGATTTGCCGGCACCGTTGGCACCTACCAGCGTGGTGATCTGCCCTTCCCGGAGTTCAAGATCAATCCCCTTGACAGCTTCAATATGACCGTAAGCGACTCTCAAGCCTTTGACCTGCAGCAGCGGCGCGTTCATGCTGCACCGGCCCTTGCTTCAAGGCTCACTTCGTCATCTTCGCGACCCAGATAGGCTTCGATCACCTGCGGGTCGTTGCGAATGGTGTCAGGACTACCGCGCGCAATAATGCGCCCAAAATTGAGGACGGCAATGTCCCTGCACAGTCCCATCACAAAACGCATATCGTGTTCAATCATGAAAATCGTGTAGCCGCGCGCGTTGATGTTACGAATCTCAACCATCAACTCGACTTTTTCGCTGCTGTTCATGCCGGCGACCGGCTCGTCGAGCAGTAGCAGTTTGGGGTTCGTTGCCAGGGCTCGCGCCAGTTCCAGCTTGCGCTGTTCGCCATAAGAGAGGTTGTCGGCTTTTTCGAGCGCCTTGTGGTCGAGCTTGACCCAGGACAGCAGCTCAAGGGCACGCTCGCGGGCCCGGCGCTCCTCGCTGCGAAACAGCCCGGTGCTTGCCAGCAGGCCGAGCGAGCCATATTTGAGTTGAGCGTGCATGCCAACCATTACGTTCTCCAGCAGCGACATTTCCTTGAAAATGCGGATGTTCTGGAAGGTTCGCGCAATGCCCAGGCGCGTAATTTCGTGCGGCTTGCGGCCCGCCAGATTTTGGCCGTTGAATTTAATACGCCCGCCGGTGGGAGGCAGCAAGCCGGTGATCAAATTGAAAACTGTTGTTTTGCCCGCCCCATTGGGACCAATCAGGCCAAAGATACCGCCCTGGGGAATGTCCAGATTCACGTCCTGCAGAACCTTGAGGCCACCGAAATGGCGCGAAAGGGATTCCAGCTTCAGTGAGGTGCTCATGCCCTGCTCCTTCCACGTCCAAACCAACCCTTAAAGCGAGCCGGGTCCCAGATCCCTTTGGGCAGGAAGAGGACGATCAGCACCAAAATGAAGCCGTTGACAACCAGCCGAAAATCCTTGAAGGAGCGCAGCAATTCGGGCAGTAGCGTAAGAATCACAGCTCCAATCACGGGGCCTGTCAGGTTGCCAGTACCCCCCAGAATGGTCATGGTGAGGATATCCACTGCACGGTCGAACCCGTATTCGTTGGGGCCGATAAAAAACGTCAGGTGGGCATTGAGCGTTCCGGCCAAACCTGCAATCGCCGCGCCCAGTACAAATGCCAGCATCTTGTGCGCCCCGACGTCTATGCCCATTAATCCCGCCGCTGTTTCGTCTTCCTTGATCGACTCGAAAGCGCGTCCGACCCTGGAATGCCTCAGGCGCCAGAGCAGGGCCAGCGTGATGACCAGGGCCAGCGCCACGTGCCACCACTGGGTCGATTGCGGGATGCCATTGAGCCCAAGCGCGCCGCCCGTGAGCGATTCGGCGTTCAGCAGGGCAATACGCACCACCTCACCAAAGGCAAGGGTTGCCATAGCCAGATAGACGCCAGAAAGTCGCAAGGTGGGCTTGCCGATCACAAAGGCCATGAACGCCGGGGCGGCCATGCCGGCAGCCAGCGCGAGCGGGAACGGCAGGCCGGAGTTCATCGTCAGAAGGGCAGAGGTGTAGGCTCCGATGCCCATGAACGCTGCATTGGCGATGACCAGCATGCCGCAGGAAAGCGTCAGGTAAATGGAAAGTGCCAGCAGGGCATTGGTGCCCAGAGTTAGGACCAGATTGCTGTACACCGACCAGAAGTTATTGAACCAATCCATTTTTCAGTACCTGCCCAGTCGCCCGAGCAGCATTGATTGCCCCCTGAGGGGATAGCGAACGAAAAGAGCGTGCGAAAATTTCATGTCAGACTTTGCGTTCGTGCAAGGTACCGAAGAGCCCTTTGGGGCGCACCAGCAGGATCATGAAAAGCAGGCCAAAGGCCACGGCATCGCGCATGCTGGAACCGATATAGGCTACGGAAAGCACCTCGGCAAAGCCCAGAAACAGAGCGCCGATCAGCGCGCCACGGATGTCCCCCATACCTCCCAAAATGATCACTGCAATGCCCTTGTGCAACATCGGCTGACCCATCAACGGAAACAAGGCATTGGAATACAGCCCGATCAACACGCCGGCCACACCACCCAGCCCTGCCGCTGCGAATGAAGTGAGGTAGAACAAACCTTCGACATTGATGCCGAGCAGGTAGGCGGCTTTGGGAGATTCAGCAATCGCTCGAAGCGCGCGACCAAGCTGGGTTTTTTTGAGCGCCAGCAAAAGCACGGCCATCAGCACGAAAGAAAGCAAAATAATGCCAAGCTCAAGTGCTGTCAATGTGATGCCGCCAAGATGAAGGCTTTCTTCCGAAACCAGCCCAGACGGGAAACGCAGGTTCTGCGCACCAAAGATGCCCTGAATGCCGTTGTTAAGAATGATGGCCACGCCAATGGTGGCGATCATCGGAATTAAATGCGGTGCATTGCGAGCGCGCAGCGGCCGCAGCACCAGAAAATCAATGAGCAGCCCCAGCCCGCCGCAAAACAGGAAGGCAAACAGCAGCGCGCCCCACAACGGAAAAGCAAAGCGCGCAACCGCCTGCTCCGCCGCGTAGGCACCGACCATGAAGATCGCGCCATGAGACAGGTTGATGACGCCCAGGACGCCAAAGATGAGGGTGAAACCCAGTGCAAACAGGGCGTAGACACACCCGAGAGACAAGGCATTGACAAGCTGCTGTTCCAGCACGATGTGTAGTCTCGGAAAGCGCAGCTATGCGCGGGGATGAAAAAAGACGGTGCGAAAACTTGATTAAGAAGCGCACCGTCTCACCGGGCAAAGAGCTTATTTCTCTATGACGAACTGGCCACCCTTGGTCACACTGATGATCGGGGTTTGCTGCGCGTCATAGCCGGCTGGCTTGCCAGCGCGGTCGGTGGCGCGGCGGAACTGGAACGCACCCGTAGCGCCAGTCCACTTCGCATTTGGCAGGGCGTCCCGCACCGCGCTGCGGTCAGCTGCGAGGTTGCCGCTGAGCTTGACCTGCTTGAGCGCCTGGGACGTGATGTACAGCGCGTCATAAGCCTGTGCCGCAAACTGGTCGGGTGCAGCCTTGTATTTGTCGTTATATGCCTTGATGAACTTCGTGTTTTCAGCGATGGCATTGCTGGCTGACCAGGGGCTGCCCACGTACAGGCCATCCGACTTTTCCCGGGCCAGATCGAAAACCTTGACCGAGTTCATGCCATTGCCGCCGATGAAAGGTACGGTCAAACCCAGCTGACGGGCCTGCACCATGATGGGTGCGCCTTCGGCCACAAGGGCCGACAGCACGATGGCATCGGGATTGCCAGCCTTGATCTTGGTGAGCTGGGCCTTGAAGTCAACGTCGCCCTTGGCGAAGGTTTCGGTCGTCGTGACAGGAATTTTCAGGTCTTCAAGCGCTTTTTTGAAGTTGTCGTAGCCGCTCTTGGTAAAGACATCATCGTTGCCGTACATCACGGCAACCTTCTTGATACCCGATTTTTTAACCGCCATCTTGATGGTTTCGGGCAGCACGTCGGCTTCGGTCACCGAGTTGCGAAATACATAGTCGCCAATCGAGGTGATGCCATCGGCTGTGTTCGAGGTGCCAAAGGCCACGACCTTGGCGGCTTGGGCGATCGGGTCAGCCGCCTGGGCTGAGTTGGACAGTGTGGGGCCGAACACCATCAGCACCTTGTCCTGAAATATCAGTTTTTTGAAGACGTTGATGGCTTCTTCTTTTTTGCCTTGTTCGTCTTCAATCACCAGTTGCAGCTTGTCTCCATTAATGCCGCCGGCGGCGTTGATCTCATCAGCTGCAAGCTGAAAGCCATTGCGGATGGAGACGCCATACTGCGCGGCACCGCCTGACAGAGCTTCGGCCACACCCAGTTTGATATCGGCAGCAGTGACACTGGCGCTAAAAGTAGCGGCAATCGCAAATGCCAGAAGTGAAGTCGCGAAAGGTTTTTGTCTCATTTGAAAATCCTTTTCAATGCACGTCAAAAGATCAGAAAACACGATTTTACATCTTGAAACAGAACTCTTTCCTTGACGAAAAGTCGCTGAAAAAATGCATATATTGGGCCTTCGAGGCAGGAATAGTACTCTAAAGCTTCGCTCGGCACCGAGGAAATTCAGCCTTAAAATTCAAGGTTTACCCGATAATTCGTCCCCGCAACGGGGTAGTGAAGTGAGGGTGAACTGTGAGTGTTTTGAGCTTTTTTGCAAGCACCGCCGCAGGCAATCTAGTAAACGCTAACGCCGCTCCCGGCGGTGACTTCGCCAATTACGGCGGCGTCGTCGAAACCCTGCGTGCGAAAAATCGCCAGCACCTCACCGGCGCTGTCTGCGCTGCAAGACACCAATAGTCCGCCTGACGTTTGCGGGTCACTCAGTAAAGCACGATCGGCATCTGCAAACCCTGGAGGCACAGAGACTTCGTTGCCATAACTGTCCCAGTTACGTCCAGAGGCACCGGTAACGCAGCCCCGGGCTGCCAGCTCACGCACACCGGCTATCAGAGGCATACGCGCCCAGTCAAGCCTGATCTGCACACCCGCACCGCGCGCCAGTTCCAGGGTGTGGCCGGCCAGACCAAAGCCGGTGATGTCGGTCAGCGCATGCACGCCCTCCAGCCTGGCCAGCTCAATGCCAGGCTTGTTGAGCTGCGTGGTGAGGGCAATCATCCGCGCATAAGCTTCGGCGGGCAACACCTCTTTTTTGAGCGCGGCGGACAAGACACCAATGCCCAGGGGCTTGCCAAGAATGAGCAGATCGCCAGCCTTGGCGCCCGAATTTTTCTTGACACGCGATGGATGGACCAGGCCCAGCACGACCAGGCCGTAAATCGGCTCGACGGAATCAATGGTGTGGCCGCCCGCAATTGGAATGCCGGCATCGCGGCACACGTCCTGGCCGCCGCGCAAAATGGCGCCAATCGTCTCCAGCGGCAGCACGTTGATCGGCATGCCCACCAGCGCCAGCGCCATGATGGGTGTGCCGCCCATGGCATAAACGTCGCTGATGGCATTGGTGGCGGCAATGCGGCCAAAGTCATACGGGTCATCGACGATGGGCATGAAAAAGTCGGTGGTGGCAATCAGCGCCTGCTCGTCGTTGAGCTGATAGACCGCCGCGTCGTCAGCGGTTTCAATGCCGACCAGCAATTGCGGCGGTAAATTAAAACCGGGCAGGTTGCTGGAGTTTTTCAAAATTTCGCTCAGCACGCCGGGGGCGATCTTGCAGCCACAGCCGCCGCCGTGCGACAGGCTGGTCAGGCGCGGTATGGCGAGCGCCGGATTCATTGCTGGAGTGACTGAGGTATTCATCGGAAAGCTTTCAAAGGCGGGACGGGTAAAGAATTGTGCAGGCCGATAGGGCCGTTTAGCGCGCAAGCCAGCAAGTTTATGACAAGGCGCTTTTCTGATTGCGGCTCAAACAGGCTGGCGCGTTCACTGCATTGCCTTTGCAACAGTGTCAAAAAATCCGGCTCGGCCGCGCACCGTCGCACCAGCGCTGCAAGGCCTGAGTCATCGCCTGTCGCAAAGTAACCCGCATAGTCCGCTCCCAGCATTCCCCGGTTGCCGCTGATGCGCGAGGCTAGCACCGGCGTGCCCGACTGGATCGCCTCCAGAATGACCTGGGCGCCACCTTCCATCAGCGAGCAGTTCACCAGCACGTGCGCCCGCTTGATGTGCTGGCGCGCAACTGCACGGGGCAGGCCGCCCAGCCAGCGAAAGCGGGGTGTGCGCTGTTCCGTGGCACGGGCTGCGTCGGCGAAATGAGGCGCCAGCGCCAAGCCGATCTGGTCAAAATAGACGCCAGCTTCAAAGGCCTGACTGGCCGCCTTCATATAGGTCAGCGGGTCCTTTTCTTCACGCAGATGACCCACCATCAGCGCGCGAAACGTGCGGCTGGATTTTTGCGCTGGCTTCAGCGCCCGGGCTGATTGATAGATCACCCGGGTTTTGCTGCGCCACACTTCGGGCAGCGTTTCAAGGCCGGCGTCCTGCAACACCACCAGATGCGAGGCCAGAGCAAGCGAGCGCTGTGCATCGGCGTCAGTATGAATGTCGCGGTAAAGATCGGTGCCGGTAAGCACCACGATCAGCGGTTTGGCCGGGTAAGCCCTGGCCCAGGCGTGGATGGAGCCTGCCGAGTGGCGTGCGTGCAGCGCTACCAAGGCTTGCGGCGCAGCATTGCGTGTCGGCTCACCGGCCAGCGCAGGCCATTGTTTCAGCAGAGCAGTGTCACAATAAGCTGACAAAAATTGTGCCCAGCGGTGCGCGGTATGCCAGTTGCCGTTGTTGGATTCGGCCATCGCCGGGCTTACCAGGACTATTGTTTTGGCTTCAGATTCCATACCTAATGCACCACCCGGTTTGCCTGGTTTTTCGGCCACAGCAAGCCCGGACCTGATTGATTCGCCGCTGATGCGCTGCACCGGCCGGGCGCTGCTTTCGCTCGCGTTGATAGATGCGCGCAATCATACGCTGCACCTGTTTGGCCAGTACCAGAATGCACTGGAGGCTGCCAATTTTGCCGTGCCCTTGCTGGCCACGCTCAATCCTCCGCTGTGGGAGCTGGGCCATGTGGGCTGGTTCCAGGAATGGTGGCTTGGGCGCAACCTGCAGCGGGCTCTAGGGCCGCGTTGTGAGCCCGCGCAGGCACGGCTGGCTTCGATAGAGCCGCACGCCGATCGATGGTGGGATTCCGGCCAGGTGGCCCATGACACGCGCTGGACGCTGGACTTGCCGGACGTAGCCAGTTGCCGCGCCTATTTGCTCGACACGCTGGAAAGCACGCTGGAGTTGCTTGAAAAAGCCGGTGACGATGATGACGCCCTCTACTTTTACCGCCTGTGTCTGTTTCACGAAGACATGCACGGCGAGGCGCTGAGCTACACCTTTCAGACGCTTGGCCTGAGCCTGGACCGGCCCATGCAAGAGGCCTTCACGCCTGCGCCCATGACCTTGCGCGAGCCCATGCTGATACCGGCCACGCTGTGGCAAATGGGCAGCGACCCCAAGGCGGGTTTTGCCTTCGACAACGAAAAACCGCAACACGCTGTGCAGGTGCCCGAGTTTGAGATTGACGCCCAGCCCGTGACGTGGTCGCAGTTTGTCGAGTTTGTAGACGACGGCGGCTACGACCGCCAGGAACTGTGGCACCCCGACGGCTGGCAGTGGCTGCAGGCCCTGGCCGCAGGCGAGGGTCGGCGCGGCCCGCGCTATGTGGACCAGATCGGCGTGGCCAGCGGCGCAGTCATGCAGACCCGCTTCGGCGAGCCGCGCC
>JAYWDL010000062.1:0-2609 GCA_043779865.1 Polaromonas sp. | reverse complement strand
TGGGGAAAGAAGGGCTTGAGCTCTTCCATCTTGGCGCGAACTGCTTTGGCTGCAGCCAGGGCATTGCCACTGGGCGTAAGCTGCACGCCAATACCGGTGGAGGGCTTGCCATTCAGGCGCGCCGAGGTCGCATAGGTCTGCGCGCCCAGCTCAATCCGCGCCACGTCTTTCAGGCGCACTGCAGACCCGTCGGTGTTGGCGCGCAACACCACATTCCCAAACTGCTCAACGCTGGAAAGCTGGCCGTTCACCACCACCGTGGCAGCAATGCCCTGCCCCGCCACATTGGGCAGATCGCCAATGGTGCCGGAAGCGATCTGGGCATTCTGGGTGCGGATGGCATTGGTCACATCAGCGGCAGACAAGGCAAACCCCGTCAGCTTGGCCGGATCAATCCAGATGCGCATGGCACGCTCGGTACCAAACAGCTGGGCCTGCCCAATACCGGGAAGGCGCTGCAATTCCGGAATAACGTTGCGCGAGGCGTAGTCACCCAGCGCCACCGGGTCAATAGCCGGATTGCTTGAGGAAAGAATCGTGAAAAGCAGGAAATTGGCATTGGCCTTGTCCACCCGCACGCCCTGCTGCGTGACAGCCTGGGGCAGGCGCGGCGCGGCGCGCGACAGCCGGTTCTGGACATCGACCTGCGCCAGGTCCGGATTGGTTCCAGGCTCAAAGCTCAGGGTGATGCTGCCGGTGCCGTTGGCCTGGGCCACCGACTCCATGTAGATCAGGCCTGGCGTGCCGTTCATTTCGCGCTCGATCACACTCAGCACGCTGTCCTCCAGCGTACTGGCAGAAGCACCGGGATATGTTGCCGCGACCACAATGGCCGGCGGTGCCACAGGCGGATACTGGGCAATGGGCAACTGCGTGATCGCCACGCTGCCCATGACCAGAATGAACAAGGCAATCACCCACGCAAAAATCGGGCGATCAATAAAAAACTTGGCCATGAAATGCGCTCCTTACTTCGCTGCCGCTGAAGCCGCGGGTGCAGCGGACGCCGCTGCCGGTGCAGAGGCGGCCGCTGCCGGCGCTGAAGCCGCACCAACGGGTTGAGCGCTTGCTGGCTGCCAGGGCACCGGCTTGACCACGGCGCCAGGCTGAAGTTTCTGAAAGCCATCGACCATCACCTGCTCGCCGGTTTTCAGGCCTTCAAGCACCACCCACTGAGTGCCTTTGGCCGAGCCGATCTTGACCGGGCGCGGCGAGACTTTACCGTCGGGGTCAACCACCATGACCGTGTCACCCTGCGTAGTGCGCGTGACCGCCTGCTGGGGCAAGGTGATGGCGTTGGTGGCTTGGGCCTGCTCCAGGCGCACGCGCACATAGAGCCCTGGCAACAACTGCCCGCCCGGATTGGGGACTTCAGCGCGCAAGGTGATCTGTCCGGTGGTGGAGTCGACCGTCAGGTCTGAAAACAGCAAGCGGCCAGGTTGCGCGTATTCCGTACCGTCTTCCAGCACAATGCGCACACTGGCAGCATCTGCGCCGCTGGCCCGCTTGAACTGGCCGCTCGCCATGGCAGCCCGCAACTTCATCACATCCGATGCAGACTGCGTGAAGTTGACATACATGGGGTTGATCTGCTGGATGACAGCGAGTTGGGTGGCGTCCCCCTGCCCCACCAGCGCGCCCTCGGTCACCAGTGAACGGCCAATACGGCCCGAAATTGGCGCCGTCACGGCCGCATAGCCCAGCGTGATATTGGCGGTCTGCACATTGGCCTTGCCCACGGCGACATCGGCTGCGGCCTGTTTTTGCGCGGCAACGGCGTTGGCATATTCCTGCTTGCTGATGGCATTGGCTTCGACCAGCGGCTTGTAGCGCTCGGCCAGTGCAGTGGCCTGCGCCAGATTGGCTTCAGCGCGCGCCTGGCCCGCCTTGGCACTGGCAGCAGCGGCGGCATAAGGGGCGGAGTCAATGGTGAACAGCGGCTGGCCCGCTTTTACGTCACTGCCTTCGCGGAACAGGCGCTTTTGCAAAATGCCGGCGGCACGCGCCCTGACCTGCGCGACACGGGAGGCCTCCAGACGACCGGGCAACTCAGTCACCAGACCCACATCACCCGGCGAGACTGTGACCACCCCGACCTGGGCGGGCGGCGGCGCTGCGCCCGCACCGGGGGCTGGCGCATCACCCTTGCCGCAGCCGACCAGCACCAATGAAAGCAGGGCGATCAAGGCAAGCGACTGATGGCGTGCAAATCTGACAGGCAATAAAGAAGGGGCAATGCGTAACGCTGGCATGTCGGAATCCTGGGTATATTTTGGGCGAACAAGGCAACAGAGGTGTGCGGCTGCAGTCATGCTGGGAGCACGCATGCCAAAAACCGAAAACCAGAGAATAAGGGTTTTTGCCAATGCTGATCGACAAAGGCTCTTCGACTCTTGGCGCGACCGTGTGCATCAACGCAAATGCTATGGCAGTGGCATCGCTTCTCGCGCCCGGCTGCGGACTGGAATACCTCCGGCTCAGCGGTCAGATTTGATAGTAAACTACCGGCACATGAAGGCTGACAGGTACTCCAGAAACCGGCGCAATTGTTCGTTGTCATTGCTGACGACGTGGCTTTTGGCATCGGCAATTCTGCTTCTCCAAAGCTT
>JAYWDL010000061.1:0-7653 GCA_043779865.1 Polaromonas sp. | reverse complement strand
CAACGCTGGTCAACAAACGGAACGCCAGCGCGCTTGGCTTCCATGGCGATGGTTTCGCGCGCCTGGCGCTTGGTGCCAACCATCAAAATGGTGCCGCGGTTGGCAGACAACTGCTTCGCGAACTTCATCGCGTCCTGGTACATCGGCAGCGATTTTTCCAGGTTGATGATGTGAATACGGTTGCGATGGCCAAAAATGAATGGGGCCATTTTTGGATCCCAAAAGCGGGTTTGGTGACCAAAGTGGACGCCGGCTTCCAGCATTTCGCGCATGTTCGTGGACATAAATTTTCTCCAAAGGTTGTGTCTAAAATCAGCGCTTATCGCCCGAATGATTTCCGGACAACACCTTGAATGGCTGATTTGCGATTTGCCCTGCAAACGACTCAGTCGCCATCTGCAAAGCCTGCTGAGTATAACATCCCCATCTCCATGAATCCGCAAAATCCCATCTTCCTGTCGGGCGATCTGCACGCCACGCGCCAAGCCCTTCAGGGCGGCCAGGTCAGCGCCGCTGAAATTCTCGAGCGTGCAAACGCCATCGCCCGCAGTGACGTTTGCCGCCAGGCTTTCATGCCAGGTTCGACAGGCAACCCCTTGTCAACAGCTCACAGTCATTCAAGTCCAGTGCCCAAAATTGCATTCACTGATCCAGCCCGTCCTTTGGCGGGACTTCCCGTATCGGTCAAAGACCTGTTTGACGTGGCGGGCCAGGTCACGACAGCCGGATCGACCGTCCTTTCCAGCGCGCCACCCGCACAGGCGGACTGCCCTGCCGTAGCACGAATGCGTGCGGCAGGGGCCGTACTCGTCGGCCGCACCAACATGGTGGAGTTTGCGTTTTCCGCCGTCGGCATCAATCCGCACTACGGCACGCCGGTCAATCCGGCCGATCCTGCTTGCAAGCGGATTCCAGGCGGTTCCTCATCGGGCGCTGCTGTATCAGTGGCCACCGGTGCGGCCCTGGTCGGCCTCGGATCCGACACGGGCGGCTCAATCCGCATTCCGGCAGCGTTGTGCGGTATTGTGGGTTTCAAAAGCACTGCGCGCCTGGTTCCTGCGACGGGCGCTGTGCCGCTGTCCACCAGTCTGGACACGGTCTGCGCCCTCACGCGCTCGGTGCGCGATGCCGTGACGGTGCATGAGGTCTTGTCAGCGCGCAGTGTGCAACTCGCTGGCAAGCCCCTGTCAGCCTGCCGTATCGCCGTGGCGCGCACGCAAATGCAGGACGGGTTGAGCGGCACGGTAGCAAAAGCCTTTGAGCAAAGCTTGCGGGTGCTGAGCCAGGCTGGTGTGCATATCGAAGAAATTGCGCTTGAGGAAATCAACGATCTGGCTTCCATCAATGCCACCGGCGGCTTGTCAGCCGCCGAGAGCTACGCCTGGCACCGGACCTTGATTGCCAATCATCAGGCCGAATACGATCCCCGGGTCGCGCTGCGTATCCTGCGGGGTGCCCGCATGAGCGCGGCCGATTACATCGATCTGCTGGCGGCTCGCCAGGCGTGGATTGGCCGGATGCAAACCCGTCTGGGCAGCTTTGACGCGGTGATCTCGCCGACCGTTCCCATCGTGGCGCCGCCAATTGCCAGTGTGCTGCACAATGACGACGAGTTCTTCCGGATCAATGCGCTTTTGCTGCGCAATACGTCGGTGGTTAACATGCTCGACGGTTGCGCGATTTCGCTGCCCTGTCATACGCCCGACCAGTTGCCTGTGGGCCTGATGCTTTGGCACGCAGCGCTTCATGACGACGCGGTGCTGGACCTGGCCCTGCAGGTTGAAGCGACGCTCGCCCATTCACTACAAAAACAATAGCAGCCTGCGCCCGCCAATCAAGCGCAAGCGGCCTATTTCATTCAATAAAAATTAATTACACGATTTCCCGCTTTGCAAATCCCGCCGCCCTGTCCGGCATCACTGCATGAAGGCGTACGTGTGCTGGCAGAACTGATAGCCGGGATATCCCCGGAGATCGACCTGGAAGGGCTCGACATTAGCCGGCTGCGTTAGGTAGGCCAATGTCAACGCGGATTTATCCTACATGCTTTGTTGCCGGGTCAGCATCGATCTTTCACGCGAAGGCCGTACAGTAAGTACAGCCCGGCATCTTGTACCGGGCTATTTATTTCTGATTGGAAAAGTCATGGGCATGTTTAGTTTTATCAAGGAAGCCGGGGAAAAGCTATTTGGTCAGGGCGAAGCAAAAGCCGCTCAGGAAGCCGCTGCAGCAGCTCCCACGCCGGAAAATGTGGCTGCATTGAGCAAGACGGCCGGTGATGCGATTGCCACCTATATCAACAGCATGGGCCTTAAAGTCGATGCACTGCAGGTAAGCTTTGATGCACCCAGCGGAACCGTCACGGTTGCAGGCGTTGCGCCCGACCAGGCCACCAAAGAGAAGGTGGTCTTATGCTGCGGCAACGTAGCCCAAGTGACTTCTGTCAAAGACCTGATGACGGTTTCAAGCAGCTCGCCTGAATCGCAAATGTATGTGGTGGTGAGCGGCGACAACCTGTCCAAGATCAGCAAGGAGTTCTACGGCACGCCCAACAAATACACCCAGATTTTTGAAGCCAACAAGCCCATGCTGAGTGACCCGGACAAGATTTATCCGGGCCAGGTGCTGCGAATTCCACCTGACGCGTAATGCTGCCGGCCTGCAAGGCGATGATTTGATCAAGCCCGGTTCGCCGGGCTTTTTTGCACCCCTTTTGGTGCTTCGGCTTGCCGTCGCGGTCAAGTAAAAAACGGCTTTTATCAATCAGCTCAAAGCGCCGCAAACCTTCACAATCATCCGATGCAAAAAATCTCCAGCACTTTCAGCCTGCCGCTGTACAGCGTTTCAGCGACTCGCCTGGTGGAGCGCCAGGCGTCAAGCGCCCTGCCACCGCACACACTGATGCAGCGGGCGGGTCTTTCCGTGGCCCGACTAGCGCTTGCACTGGCACCCCACGCCCAGTGCATCTGGATCGCCTGCGGGCCAGGCAACAACGGCGGCGACGGCTTTGAGGCCGCACTGCATCTGCATCACTGGGGCAAGGCTGTCGTCGTGACATGGACCGGCTTGCCGTCCGGCACAGCCCAATTGCCGCCGGACGCCAATACCTCGCGCCAGCGCGCACTGGCTGCTGGCGTTTTGATGGCAACCGACCCGCCGCAACAGTTTGATGTGTGCATTGATGCCCTGCTCGGCATCGGCGCCACGCTGGAACCCGGCCGGCCGGGTTCCGCGCTGATGCAGCAATGGCTGGAAATAATGCACGCCAGTGCAGCGCTGCGGCTGGTGGTCGATATTCCGACCGGGCTGAATGCCGACACCGGATCCACGACACAGGAATTTGCTACTAAATCAATAGCTGCTTGCGCCCGTCCAATAAGCGGGAAAGGCATATTTACCTTATGTCTTTTGACATTGAAGGCTGGACTGTTCACTGCCAGCGGTCGGGATTGCGCCGGCCAGGTGTGGTTTGATGATCTTGGAATCAGCCCGGCCGCCATCTCGTCCACCGCCGAGCCCTTCGCCTGGCTGCTGGGTGCAAACCGGGTCAGTCAGCCCTTGCGAACAAATGCCGCTCACGCCAGTCATAAAGGCAGTTTTGGCGATGTCGCCGTGGTGGGAGGCGAATCGACCGCCGCTAGCCACATGACGGGGGCTGCCCTGCTGGCCGCCAGCGCCGCCCTTCATGCGGGCGCCGGCCGGGTTTTTGTCGCCTTGCTGGGCGATGCTCCCAGCCTGAGCGTCGATCCGGAACAGCCCGAATTCATGTTCCGCAACTTTGCAGCACTGGACCTGCAGCACCAGGTCGTCGTATGTGGCTGTGGTGGCGGCGAAGCGGTCAAAACCGTCCTCGCGAAAGTGCTGTCAACAGCAACGCGGGCCGTGCTGGATGCGGACGCCCTCAATGCCATTGCCATGGACCCGCAACTGCAGATCCAGCTAAAAGCCCGCCATGGTCGAGGCTACGGCACGGTGCTGACGCCCCACCCGCTGGAGGCCGCCCGCTTGGCGGGTATCACTGCTGCGGCAGTGCAAGCCGACCGGTTAACGGCAGCCCGGCAGTTGGCCGAACGGTTTCAGTGTGTGGTGGTCCTCAAGGGTTCGGGAACTGTCATTGCCGCTCCGGGCCAGCAACCCATGATCAACTCCACCGGCAATGCCCTGCTGGCGACAGCCGGCACCGGCGATGTACTGGCAGGAATGCTGGGCGCCTGTCTGGCCAGGGGAATGGGTGATTTTGAGTCGGCGTGCAGTGCGGTGTTTGCCCACGGCCACAAGGCAGATAGCTGGGCCGGCGACAGGCCAGTCCACGTCCTGACGGCATCGGCGCTGGCGCAATGGCCGTACAGCTAGACCAGAAGGATCATGCCGACCTGCAGCACTACCAGCAGCACCAGCGCCGACAGATCGACACCGCCAATGATCGGAATCACGCGCCGCAACGGTGTCAACAAGGGCTCGGTCAGGCGAGCCAGCAAGCCGTAAGCGGGTGAGCGGGGCTGGACCCAGGACAAGATGGCGTAGCCCAGCACCAGTATGAACAGGGTTTGCAGCGTTACCCGAAGCAGCATCTTGATCGCAAATACCGGCACTGTCAGCAGGAGCGCCGGAGAAAATGTGACGTCATCAGTTCCCAGCAAGAGGCTAAACAGCGCCCACCACAGCATCGCATAGCCTAGCGACAGCAATATGGCGGCCAGTACACTGGCCCAATCGAGCCGTGACTGGGCCAGTGACTTCGGCAAGGCGCGGCGCAGCGGCTTGACCAGCCAGTTGGTCAGGGCCATCACAAAGCTGCCTGGCTGCGCAATCATGTTGACCCGTAACCGGTTCATCCATGCGCGCAGCAGCGCTGCCGCGATCAGCACAAAAAAAACAGTCTCGATTAAAAAGGCCAGAATCCGGATCAGCATAAATCTCCAGCTTGTCGAAAAACAGAAGGCATCATGCCATCCTAACGACGAGGCTTTTTGCCCTGCTTGCGGCCTGGATCGCTGGCCGATTTTTTGACCGCTGACTTGCGCGCCTGAATCGGCGCGCGGGGGCTTTTGTCAGCAGTTTTGTCAGAAACTGCCCGCCGGCCACCTGCTGAGCTGGTACTGCGCCCGCCAGAGTCCGGTGCTGAATGCTTGGCTGCGGATTTGCCGGCGATTTTGCCACTGCGCTTGCCGCCGGCGCCGCGTTCGTGCATCGGCAATTCGCCAGCAGCGCCACCGGCCTTGTCTTTCATCGCCCGGTTCACTACGCCAGCCTTGTCCTCACCCTCATGCACCAGACGGAAATCTATTTTCCGGCCATCCAGATCGACACGGCTGACCTGTACCCGAACCCGTGTTCCAAGGGCATAACGCATGCCGCTGCGCTCGCCGCGCAACTCCTGCCGGGCTTCGTCAAAGCGGAAATATTCGCCGCCGAGCTCGGTGATATGCACCAGGCCTTCCACATACATGGCGTCCAGCGTCACGAAAATGCCAAAACCGGTTGCCGCCGTCACCACGCCGCCAAACTCCTCGCCCAGATGCTCGCGCATGTATTTGCACTTGAGCCAGGCTTCCACGTCGCGGCTGGCTTCGTCGGCCCGGCGTTCGTTGGCGCTGCAATGCAGTCCCGCAGCCTGCCAGGCCAGCTGGTCAACGCTGGCTTTTTTGGGCTTTTCCGCCGGCTCCCTGACACGGGAAGCCAGCCGTTTTGACAGCTTGGCTTCAGCCTCGCCAGGCGTGGGCAATACCGGCAACTGGTATTTGGTCTTCTTCAGGATCGCCTTGATCACCCGGTGCACCAGCAAGTCGGGGTAACGGCGAATCGGACTGGTGAAGTGCGTATACGCCTCGTAAGACAGCCCAAAATGTCCGCTATTCATCGGCGTGTAAATCGCCTGCTGCATCGAGCGAAGCAGCATCGAATGGATCTGCTGCGCATCGGGACGGTCTTTGGTAGCCAGGGCAATCTGCTGAAACTCGCCTGGTTGCGGATCATCGCTGATCGTCATGCCGATGCCGGTGACCTTGAGGTAGTTGCGCAGCATCTCCATTTTCTCGGGCGTCGGGCCTTCATGCACACGGAACAGGCCGACATGCTTGCTCTGCGCGATGAAGTCGGCCGAACACACATTGGCGGCCAGCATGGCTTCTTCAATCAGCCGGTGCGCCACGTTGCGGGAACGGGGAATGATTTTTTCAATGCGACCGACTTCATCGCAAACGATCTGGGTTTCGGTGGTCTCAAAATCAACTGCACCGCGTACGCCGCGCTCCTTGAGCAAGGCCTGATACACATCATGTAAATTCAGCAAATGCGGCACCACCGCCTTGCGCTGTTCCGCTTCCGGACCGCGTGTATTGCCCAGGATGGCGGCGACTTCGGTGTAGGTCAAACGGGCCTGGCTGAGCATCACGGCAGGGTAAAACTGGTAGGCGTGAACCTCGCCCTTGGCGTTGACCAGCATGTCGCACACCATGCACAGCCGCTCAACATGGGGATTAAGAGAACACAGGCCGTTGGATAGCTTTTCGGGCAGCATGGGAATGACGCGGCGCGGGAAATACACACTGGTGGCGCGGTCGTAGGCGTCAATGTCAATGGCACTGCCGGTCTCGACATAATGGCTGACGTCGGCAATGGCCACCAGCAGGCGCCAGCCTTTGCCGCGCCCGACCTTGGTCGGCTCGCAATAAACAGCATCGTCAAAGTCACGCGCGTCTTCGCCGTCAATGGTGACCAGGGGAATATCGGTCAGGTCAATGCGGTGCTGTTTGTCAGTGGGTCGTACTGCATCGGGCAAAGTGCGCGCCAGCGCCAGCGCGTCGTCACTGAACTCGTGCGGTACGCCGTACTTGCGAACGGCAATTTCAATTTCCATGCCCGGGTCGTCAATTTCGCCCAGCACTTCGGTCACGCGGCCAACCGGCTGGCCAAACAGTGCTGGCGGCTCGGTCAGCTGAACCACCACGATCTGGCCGGTCTTGGCGGTACCGGTTGCGCCCTTGGGAATCAGTACATCCTGCCCGTAGCGCTTGTCTTCGGGGGCGACCAGCCAGACACCGCTTTCCTGCAGCAGGCGGCCAATGATGGGGTTGGACGAACGCTCGATGATTTCCGTCACCCGGCCTTCAGGCCGGTTCTTGCGGTCGTGGCGAACGATGCGCGCCTTGACGCGATCCTTGTGAAGCACGGCGCGCATTTCGTTCGGCGGCAGATAAATATCTGCTTCCCCGTCATCGCGCTGGACAAAACCGTGCCCATCACGGTGGCCGGAAACTATGCCCTCGAATTCAGCCAGCAGCCCGGACGACGCGCCGGTATTCGGATTGTTTGATTTGATAAGAATTTTCTTTCATGAGACGCCACTGTCAGCTTTGTGCCGCAGCCAGTGGACTTGAATAATGGTTCGGCCAAGAATGCCTGATTTTTCGTGCCGGTTCCGGATCAGTAAATTTTTCATCCAGCTGGAACTCGCCTGACGTCAAGGTCCAGCGCATCGAAAAGTGTGGATGAACTTCAAAGTTTTTAGGGCATGAATTCGATAACAGATTAATGTAATGTTAAACTGCGCAATGTGCCCGGGTGGCGGAATTGGTAGACGCGCACGGTTCAGGTCCGTGTATCGCAAGATGTGGAGATTCGAGTTCTCTCCCGGGCACCAAAATTACTCAA
>JAYWDL010000060.1:0-2614 GCA_043779865.1 Polaromonas sp. | reverse complement strand
ATGACGCATGGGACACGCTGCGTGAAGCGCTCGGCTCTCAGCAGCGCATCACCACCACGCTGCGGCGCCGCGATGGCCGATGCGTGCATGTCAGGAAGGCCACCCGGCCCGAGCCGCATCAGCAAGCCATCATCAAAATTCTTGGCCTCTCGGCCAACCCCGGCGGGACGCAGCGCTCCGTCATCTGAGCCACCGCCAAGCGTATTGCTTGCCCGGCGTGATTGGCCTATTTGTTGTGCCATAACGCCCTCAGGAAAATCCTAAGTCATTGTTCTAATTCATGTTTGTTGTGCCATGTGACAAAGATGGGGTAGGACAACAGCGGATTTTTTCTTCCGGGTTACATGGTTTTGCCGTGATACGAAAAAAACTGACCAGGAATAAGGCATGAAAAATGCGCCATGACCCAATTTAAATTCGGGTAAACCCGCAAATCCCGGGCTTCAGCGATGCATAATTCGCGGCCCCCGGCTATATTGAGCCCTAACCCATAACCGCCGCATCGGCCGATGCGCCCAGCCCATGACTACCACACCCCCCACCCAAAAACTGCCGCTGTACCGCTCCCTGTATTTTCAGGTAGTGTGCGCAGTCATTGCCGGAGTCTTGCTGGGGTATTTCTACCCCACCGTGGGCGAGAGTATGAAACCGCTCGGAGATGGCTTCATCAAGCTCATCAAGATGATGATCGCCCCCATCATTTTCTGCACCGTGGTGATCGGCATTGCCGGCATGGAAGACATGAAAAAAGTCGGCAAGACCGGCGGGCTGGCGCTGCTTTACTTTGAAGTCGTCAGCACGTTTGCACTGATCATTGGCCTGGTGCTGGTCAATCTCATGCAGCCGGGCGCCGGCATGAATATTGACCCGGCCACGCTGGACACCAAAGCCGTTGCCGCCTACACCGGTCCCGGCAAGATGGTGGGAACCACCGACTTCATCTTGAATGTCATCCCGACCGCATTTTTCGACGCTTTTGCCAAGGGCGAAATTTTGCAGGTACTGCTGATTGCCATTCTGTTCGGCTTTGCGCTGCACCGTTTTGGCGGTCGCGGCACGCTGGTGTTTGACTTTATCGAGAAGACTTCACACGTCCTGTTCACCATTGTCGGCTTCATCATGAAGGTCGCGCCCATCGGTGCGTTTGGCGCCATGGCTTTCACGATTGGCAAATACGGCGTCGGCTCGCTGTTTTCACTTGGCAAGCTAATGGGCGCGTTTTACCTGACCTGCCTGATTTTCATCTTTATCGTACTGGGAACGATCGCACGCCTTCATGGCTTCAGCATCTGGAAGTTCATCAAGTACATCAAGGAAGAGCTGCTCATCGTCTTGGGCACCTCATCGTCTGAATCGGTTCTGCCGCGCATGATGGAAAAGATGGAAAACCTTGGCGCCAAAAAAACCACGGTGGGCCTGGTGATTCCTACCGGCTATTCATTCAACCTTGACGGCACCTCCATCTACCTGACGATGGCGGCCGTCTTCATTGCGCAGGCCACCAACACGCCGATGACACTCATGCAGGAAATAACGCTGCTGGGCGTTTTGCTGCTCACTTCCAAAGGCGCAGCAGGCGTGACGGGAAGCGGATTTATTGTGCTGGCGGCGACGCTGTCGGCGGTAGGCACCGTGCCCGTGGCCGGCCTGGCCCTGATTCTGGGCATAGACCGCTTCATGTCGGAAGCGCGCGCGCTGACCAACCTGATCGGCAATGGCGTCGCTACGCTGGTCGTGGCCAAGTGGACCAACGAGCTGGACACCGAGCGGCTCAAGGCCGGCCTGAATAACGAGACGTGGGAAGAGGCCCAGGAACCGGAAATGGTGCTGGACAAAAAGACGGAGCACATGTCGGTCTCCCGCTGATGTGCTTTGCTGACCGCCGCTATTCGTGCAGCGGTCAGCCCTGAATTTACGGTTTCAGGACACCTTTGAGGCCAGCTGCCTAGCGCGACTGACGCGGTGCAGGACCTGGTCCGCGACCTGCAATGTGACGGAAGGTGATGCGGCCCTTGCTCAGGTCGTAAGGCGAAAGTTCAAGCGACACCTGGTCGCCAGCCAGAATGCGGATATGGTTTTTACGCATCTTGCCCGACGTGTACGCCACCAGTTTGTGACCATTGTCCAGCGTCACGCGAAAGCGCGAGTCAGGCAGGACTTCGTCAACCAGCCCGTGCATTTCAATCAGTTCTTCTTTTGCCATGATGTAACTCCTGAGATTTCAAAATTATTCTGTAGCAACCAGCTCCAACAGGCTGGCAGCACCTTATGCGCAAACCGGCGATGAACGATCGTGAATCCAGCCCAATGCGTGCTCGGTAGCGTAATGTACGGCAGCAGCAGCACTGTCAAAAATTCGCGAAAACCGCATCACGCGATCATGTGTTCCGCTACCGCGACCGGAGCGGATGGAAACTGAAGCAGCGTAGCGGCCTTCGCCCTGCTGTTTGGCGAGCGGCGAGACAAGGTATTTGCCGACCGCTATTTTGGTGTCATTCATAGTCATAAAAGTCTTGCCGGATATTTTTCCGGCTTGATGGAGAGAGTAACCAGCTTGCGAGCAAGCCAACGTGTATTCGGTTTCTGCCCGTCAGTCTTTTCAAAGCCGACAGGT
>JAYWDL010000059.1:0-7662 GCA_043779865.1 Polaromonas sp. | reverse complement strand
TTGCCCGCGCTGGGGCTGACTGTGACCCAGGCCGCGCAACAGCTTGACGTGTCCCGCGTGGCGCTGTCTCGCGTGCTGAATGGCCGCGCTGCTATCTCGCCTGAAATGGCGCTGCGCATCGAGGCATGGCTAGGCGTGGCGCGTGGTGGCGAGGCTAGGTTATGGCTGGCAGAGCAAAGCGCCTATGACGTATGGCAAGCCGCGCAGCGATTCAAGGCCGCGCCCATGCACGTTCAGCCCGCGCCGCTGATTGCAGCCTAAATCAGTTTTGCCCCTGCCTAGCCCGCGCTTAATTACCGCTGGCGAAAAGTCGGACACCTTCACCGACAGGCTGGGGCTCCTAATGAAGCGATGCCTTGGAGGGGTTCTTATGTCTGAAAATCTTACCCAGCGTTGGGCTATTGCCGGGCAGGTGCTACCGTTTGAATTGGCCAACGCGCTGGCAGAAATAAACGGCTGGACAAAAGATTCAAACGAATATCAAAGCTGCGTGCGAGGCTGGGATGATGACCTTTTCCGATTGGCGAAATCGGGAGAACTGACGTTTAAAAGCGCTCAAGGTGTGCCGTTGCCACCATGTGCTGATGCGTTTAATCTCGGGTTCGTGGACTTGCATGACTTTTGCGAATGGGCCGACCGTGTGGGCTCGACCGGTATACCGAAAGACCCGCACGCCTTGGCAAAAGCGCTGGGCTTTGATGTAGAGCCCCAGGCCGCGCCCGTGGCGACTGCGAGCGCATCCGATGGCGATGAAGCGTGGAAAGGGAAGGCCCGCGAGCGCGCCTATGAAATCATCAAGCGCGACGGAGCAAAAAGCCTATATCCCAGTCAACCAGATATCGCCGATGAAATCGCAAAAGAGTTTCGCCGGGATGGCGTGATGGGAGTCGATGGCAAACCCATTGCCGGTGGTTATATCAAGCGCCATGCGCTTAACGGCATATCTAGCGCACAAGGCAAGCAGCTATCAACGGCAATAAGCCGGGGCAAATAGGGCAAGAAAAGCCGGGGCAACCGTTGCCCTGTGAAACCTAGCATCCATGCAGGTTGCAGCGTGGTTGCTTCGCTTTGAGGGCAACCGTTGCCCCGAAAAAACTATGTTCCATACCTAGCCCGTGCTGCTGGGTTTTGAAAGCGAACATGCAAACCGCAACGCAACAATTTCCAGCTCTGGAGTCTGTTACCCGCCCCGCAGTGGACACCGCATCCGCTGCCCACTACCTGAACCGCCGCCCGCAGACCTTGAGGGGCTGGGCTTGCCTGGAGAATGGCCCGCTTCGCCCTATCCGTATCTGTGGCCGTCTGCACTGGAAGACTGACGACATTCGCCGACTGCTTTCTATAGGTGCCAAGTAATGAGAGCCGCATGGATGGCGCTTGCATTGCGCGTCTGGTGCGCCATGCCTTCGCGCTGGCTTCAATTGTGGAGGGCCGCCAAGTGAAAAAAGCCCCGACTACCGCTCAAGCATCCGGGGCTGGCGAACAGCTTTCGTTTCTACCGCCGCCGCCATTTTTCCCCACCTGGCCTACCCGTGGAACCCTGGCTGACCGTGCATTAGGAATGCTGATGGATGGCCGCATGATTGACCATCCGGATTTTGAAAACAGCACGCAAAGCTGGCGACTTGGGGCCGTGGTGTTCACGCTGCGCACGCTGGGCTGGCCGGTGGAAACCATCGACATTCCAAGCCCGACAGAGCACTACCCGGAACGGGTGATTGCACTGTATAAATTGGATCCAAAATACACCGCGCAAGCCCTGGCGATGAACGGGAGGGCTGCCCGTGTTAGCTGACGCCGAACGCGCCCGCGATGCGCTGCACTCAATACCGCCCGACCTTCCCCGTGATGAATGGGTCCGCGCCGGAATGGCCGCCCAAGCTGCCGGGCTCGACTTTGACGCCTTCAACGACTGGAGCGCCGGGGCCGGGAATTACAACGCTGCTGCCGCCCGCGATACCTGGAAAAGTTTCAAGCCGGGTAAGGGTGTAGGCGCTGGAACTCTGTTCAAGCTGGCCGCTGAAAACGGCTGGCGCATTAGTGCCGACAAGCCCCAGCGAAAAGCGCCAGCAAAGCAGGCAGAGCCGCCGCGCAAGTTTTCTCCTGGCATGAGCCCTGCCGATGTGTGGAGCCGCTGCGAAGCCGCTACAAACTCGCATCCCTACATCACGCAAAAGCGGGCCGCTGGCGTGCCTTTGGATGGCTTGGGCGTGCTGCCTGCTGGCGATGCGCTGCGCATTGGTGGTGAACCGATGGCCGGTGCGCTGGTGGTGCCAGTCATCCGCACCGATGGCACGGTATCGAGCCTGCAATTCATTGCCCCGCCTGATGTGGCCGCACGACTGAAAGCCAAAGGCAAGCCCGGTAAGCTGAATTTGCCCGGCTGCCCGGTGCAAGGCTCCTTCACCGTGGGCGAACTGGTGCCCGGTGGCGTGGTGCATATCTGCGAGGGAATCGGGCAAGCTTGGGCCTGCTGGCAGGCAACCGGGGCCGCCGCTGTGGTGTGTTTCGGCTGGGGCCGGGTTCGTGCTGTGGCCGCTGAACTGCGCCAGCGTGACGCATCCGCGCGGCTGGTGCTGGTGCCTGACGTGGGCAAGGAATCAGACGCCGCAAAGATAGCGCAAGAGGTAGGCGCTGCTGTGGTCAACATGCCGCCCGGCTGGCTGCAAAACAGCGATGTGAACGACCTGATGCAGCGTGACGGTGGCGATGTGCTGGCCGCGCTGCTTGATGGTGCGAAAGAGCCGCCCAAGCCTGAGCCCCGTTATAAGCTGCTGGGGGCTGATGACCTGCGCAATCTGCCCGCCCTTGCCTGGCGCGTGCGTGGCGTGCTGCCTGCCGTGGGACTGGCAGGGCTGTATGGCCCAAGCGCCAGCGGTAAATCATTCCTGGCGCTCGACATGGCCGCCGCCATTGCAGAGGGCCGCCAGTGGTTCGGCTGCCGGGTGGAAGCCGCGCCGGTGGTGTATGCCGCCCTTGAGGGTGAAGGCGGGTTCAAGTTGCGCGTGGCCGCATGGGAAGCCCACACGGGCCGCCTGCTGCCTGCTGGCTTGTCTATGGTGTTGCAGTCGTTCAAGCTGACAGAGCCGCATGACGTGAAAGACCTTGCATCCGTGGTGCCTGCTGGCGCGGTGGTGTTCCTGGACACGCTGAACCGGGCCGCGCCTACTGCTGATGAAAACAGTTCTAAGGACATGGGCGAAATCCTGAGCGCCGCAAAGCAACTGCAAAGCCTTATCAATGGGCTGGTGGTGCTGGTGCATCACACGGGCAAGGATGCAACCAAAGGGCTACGCGGGCACAGTTCGTTATTTGCTGCCCTTGATGCCGCCGTAGAAGTCTCACGCGATGGCGACCGCCGGGAATGGAGGGTTGCCAAGTCCAAGGACGGACAGGATGGCGACGAGCATCCGTTCAAGCTGCAAATTGAAACGCTGGGTACTGATGACTATGGGGACGTTATCAGTTCGTGCGTGGTGGTGCCAGACCATGCCGCCCGCGACGTGCGGGCCGTGAAGTTGCCCCAAGGTGGCAATCAACGGCTGGTATTGGATGCGCTGCGCCCCTTGTTCAAGGATGGCACGACAGGCAAGCCGGGAACACCGTTGCTACGCCCATGTATCGAACTTGAGGCCGCTGTCACTGCTGGCGCTGGCCGTCTGACATGCCAGACAGACCGCAGAGCTACACGCACCAGAGAGGCAATTACGGGGCTTGTTTCCCGTGGCGTGATGGGATTGAACGAGGGCTGGCTATGGCTGAACTGAATAACCGAAGTTCACCGTTTCCGCCGTTTTCGGTGAATTCCGTAACCGAAGTTCTCCTCCCCCCATATATGGGGGAGAAAGTTCGGTGGTTTTCCGGTGGTGGTTGCCATGACTGATTTATTCGGCCTGGAGCAACAGACCCCGCGCAGCAATGACCGCAAAGAAGGTGCCGCACTCGTGGAGGTGTTGAAGGCATTGCGAGCGCATCCCGCCGTTGCCTGGTGCGAACGTCAAAACAGTGGAGCGGCCAAAGTGGGAGGCCGCTTTATTCGTTTCGGCTGGCCGGGTTGCTCTGATGTGCTGGGCCAGTTACGCGATGGCCGGTTTCTGGCGTGCGAAGTGAAAGCCCCAACAGGAAAACTTAGACCAGAACAGGCTGTGTTCCTTGAGCGCATCCGTGGAGCTGGTGGCGTGGCATTCGTTGCCTGTGACCTGCGCGACGTGCTGCGCGAACTTGAATTTAATCAAAGTTAATCAATGGGTAAGAAACACCAAGGCCCGCCGCTGGCCTGATTCAACAAAAGGAAAACACACTATGACCGTAACGAAAAAAAGCCGGTGGAAGCCCGGACAGACGGGCAACCCAAAAGGCAGACCGCCCGGACAGTCCGAGATAACCCGGCTTCGCGCAGCCCTGGCCGGTGATGTTCCTGAAATTCTGGCTGGATTGGTGATGGCCGCCAAAGGTGGCGACGTGCAAGCCGCCCGCTTGATTCTGGAGCGTATCCTACCGCCCGTTAAGGCCATAGAACAGGCTGTAGCGCTTCAATTGCCCGAGGGTGGCACGCTTACCGCCAAAGCATCCGCCGTGCTGACTGCTGCCGCTATTGGCGACCTTGCACCCGGACAGGCCGCGCAACTTATTGCCGCACTGGGCACGCTGGCAAAAATCCATGAGGTTGACGAGCTAGCCGCCCGCATTACCGCACTGGAGCAACAACATGGCAACGCTTGATTCTCGATTGCTGGCACTGGAAAGTCTCGACGGTGGCGACGGTGCAAAGCCACTGCCCCAACTGGTGCCAGATAGCACGACAGATACAGAACTTGCACGACTTCGCAGGCATTGCCGGGAGGTTTATAGAGAATCAGACCCGGCATTTATTCAACTATTCGTATGAGCGGCACAGCATGACAACTTTAAGCGCAAGACTGGATACTCTGGAGTCTCAGAGCAAGCGGGCCGCCGAGCAGGGCTTGGCAGCACTCACCGATGACGAGCTTTTGGCTTATTTCAAAGCTCTCGACGGTTATGACCTATCGCTGGTGCCTGGCTCAGATTTTCGCGGACGGCTTAAAGCAGTAAACGACGCCGCAGCCGGTGATTTGGTGCTGTCACCAGAAGCTCGATACGCCGCACGGGGCTGGCTTGAATTAATAAACTCGTGTTGACACCAGAACCCCGCCGCGTGCTGGTTTTCTTTCGTCTGGTGCTGAGGCCGCATTTGGGCAAGTTGCCTACAGATTGCCTACAAGGCAAACCGAAGCCACAAATTAAAAAGCCCTGTGCTACTGATTTAGTAGCTACAGGGCCAGTGCCTATAAGGCTTGTAAGGTGGCTCCTCAACCTGGGCTCGAACCAGGGACCTACGGATTAACAGTCCGGCGCTCTACCAACTGAGCTATTGAGGAAAACAGCCTTCGATTATAGCGTTAAATTTTTCACTGATTCGTCAGTCGCTTTGTTGCAAAACAGGCGGGGGACGTACTTTGTCGGACTCTGTTGTACAGAGACGCATGGAGGGCATGACGTCGCCCTCCACGTTCTTCCCTGAAGCTCGGCTACCATGAGCAGATTTCCAGTCGTCCTGATTCGATCCGCACTCGACTTTTGCATTGCCTTTAATTCCGAGGTCACCATAACGTATGGGAAAGTTGCCAAGCCCCGTACCCTGGCTCCTGGAGGGCGAAAGCTTTCCTTCTGTAAGTCGCGCATGGACCGGCACTGATCCTGCCCCTGGCCTGCTGGCGGCGGGTTCGACACTTGACGTCGACAACCTGGTCCGCGCGTATTCACAAGGGATCTTTCCATGGTTCAGCGTTGGCCAGCCAGTGTTGTGGTGGAGTCCAGATCCTCGCATGGTGCTTTTCACCGATAGCTTTCGTTTGCACCGGTCGCTACGAAAACGGCTGATCCACTTTCGCAATGATTCAAGTTGCGAAATCAGGGTCGACAACGCCTTTGGAGCGGTCATTGAAGCCTGTGCCACAAAGACCCGAACCGGTCAAAACGGCACCTGGATCGTTCCTGAAATGGTCAATGCCTACCGTGCCCTGAACAATGCGGGTCACGCACACAGCATTGAAACGTGGATCCATGGACAGCTCGCCGGGGGTCTTTACTGCGTCAATGTGGGGCGCATGGTTTTTGGCGAATCGATGTTTTCGAATGAGACCGATGCATCAAAAATCGCTATGGCTGCACTTGTTGCGTTCTGCCTGACGCATGAGATATTGATGATCGATTGCCAGCAAAACACGCGTCATTTGGCTTCGTTGGGAGCTGCAGAAATTACGCGAGAACGCTTCGTGGCGCACGTCGCCGAGAGTAGTACCTGGGAACCTCCCTGCTGGAATTTTGACGCCCTATACTGGAACAAGTTGTTGCCAGCCTGACCCTCATCAACATCGTGACGCATCTTAAAGACCTGCCGCTTCAAACCTTGCAATTTTATGCAACGGCTCCGTATCCGTGCAGCTATTTGCCGGGAAAGCAGGCACGCTCCCAAGTCGCCACACCCAGCCACCTTATTCACAACGACGCCTACTCGGAACTTGTTGCCAACGGCTTCCGGCGCAGTGGCATGTTTACCTACCGACCTTACTGTGACGGTTGCCAGGCCTGCGTGCCGCTTCGAGTTCCAGTGACCACATTCAAAGCTGATCGCAGTCAGCGGCGCGCGTCTGTACGCCACGGCACGCTGCAGGCGCGAATCCTTAAGCTCTGCTTCCTGCCGGAGCACTATCAACTCTATTTGCGATACCAGAATATGCGGCACGCTGGCGGCGGTATGGACCACGACAGCATTGACCAATACACCCAGTTCCTGTTGCAAAGTCGGGTGAATTCAAGGCTGGTGGAGTTTCGTGAAAGCGCACCCGACGGTCAACGTGGCGCGTTAAAAATGGTTTCGATTCTGGATGTTCTCGACGACGGTATTTCTGCGGTTTACACTTTTTATGAGCCGGATCCCGGAGCGAGTTACGGTACCTATTGCGTCCTGTGGCAAATCGAGCAGGCCATAGAGCTGGGTTTGCCTCATGTGTACCTTGGTTACTGGATCGCACAGAGCCCGAAAATGAGCTACAAGGTCGGGTTTCAGCCCAACCAAATTCTTTCTGACGGCCAGTGGCGCGCTTCGCAGAGCGTACGAAACCTGGCGCAGGCACCCACCCGCGATCCGTAACCAGTCCTCCGATAACTGCGTGCCAGTCTGTCGTCATTTCACAGCGTAAAATCTGGAGCAGAAAGCCTGCCAATGAAAACGCACGATACAGCCTCCGCCGCGAAGCCAAATGTTCAGGTGATCGAACGTATATTCCTGCTGCTTGAAATCCTGGCAAACCGCGAAGAAACGATGTCCCTTAAAGAGATCAGCGAGAAATCGGGGCTCCACCCATCCACCACACATCGCATACTGAACGATCTGGCCACTGGGCGTTTTGTAGAGCGGCCGATGGCAGGGAACTATCGCCTTGGCATGCGTCTTCTGGAGCTAGGCAATTTGGTGAAGGCGAGACTGAACGTGCGTGACGCAGCTCTTGCGCCAATGCGGGAACTACACCAACTCACCCAGCAACCGGTCAACCTGAGCATGCGTCAAGGCGATGAGATTGTCTATGTCGAGCGCGCTTACAGTGAACGATCGGGCATGCAGGTGGTCCGGGCCATCGG
>JAYWDL010000058.1:0-2619 GCA_043779865.1 Polaromonas sp. | reverse complement strand
GGTATTGACCAGCATGTTCACCTGCTTCACAGCCCGCTCGGAAACCACGAGCGCTTTTGCGCATCTGTTCGCCAACCCGTGGCTGTGGGGCGCTGTCGGGCTGTCCGTGCTGTTGCAGGTGGCGGTTGTCAACCTCGCGGTCCTCAACCTTGCCTTCGGCACGGTACCGCTCGCCTTCGATCAGTGGCTAACGTGCATTGCAATGGCCAGCGTGGTGCTGTGGTACAGCGAGCTGCGCAAGCTGGTGCGCCGCAGCTGGCTTGGTCGCAGGGCCTGTCAACCCGCCCCGTCATAATTACGCTATCTTTTTAATAGCTGGTGGCGCACTATTTTAATGGGCTGCGGCCCTATTTGTCATCTAAAAGCGGTGGCAGAGGCTACAGTGACGGCGAGCGAAAACCTGCGCGGCCGCGCCACCTCACGCCCGCGCCGCTTGGGCGCTGCGCAGAAAGGGCCGGTATTCGACATGGCGGTAGAGCACGCCCCCGGCGAGCAGCGACAAAGTGAAAGCGGGCAGCAAACCCAGCACATTGGCCAGCAGCTGGCCGGGCCACCTCAGACTGAACAGCAACTGTGTTCAAAGTCAAATCCATTTGAAGGTTTTTTCAAGCATTGGCAAGCTGTGCACAACCGACGCTAGGCTCCCACGGTTGGCCTGACTTGATGACCGCATCGATGCCGGGCAAGCGACGGTCTGACGGGCTCATGGAAAAATGTCGCCCGCCAGGCTTGGCGGACTACAGCGAAAGGCTCGCACGTGCCTGCGCATATTCGCGCTTGAGCTGGCCGACAAAATCCGCCGCGCTTTGCACTTTGCTGACCGTGCCGATGCCCTGCCCGCAGCCCCAGATGTCTTTCCAGGCCTTGGACTTGTCGCCGCCGAAGTTCATCGTGCTGGCATCGCTTTCTGGCAGGTTCCCGGGGTCCATGCCTGCAGCGCGAATCGAGGGTGCGAGGTAGTTGCCGTGCACACCCGTAAACAGGTTGCTGTAAACAATGTCGTCGGAGTTGCTGTCAACGATTGCCTGCTTGTAGGCGTCGGAGGCGCGCGCTTCTTCAGTGGCGATGAACGCCGAGCCGATGTACGCGAAGTCGGCGCCCATGGCCTGCGCGGCCAGCACAGCGCCACCGGTAGAAATAGCGCCCGACAGCGCGATCGGACCATCGAACCATTGCCGAATTTCCTGGATCAATGCGAACGGGCTTTTGACGCCCGCATGGCCGCCAGCGCCTGCAGCCACCGCGACCAGGCCATCAGCGCCTTTTTCAATCGCCTTGCGGGCATGCCTGTTGTTGATGATGTCATGCAGCACCACGCCGCCGTAGCTGTGCGCCGCAGCGTTGATGTCTTCGCGTGCGCCCAGGCTGGTGATGTAGATGGGCACCTTGTATTTGACGCACATTTCCATGTCGTGCTCCAGCCGGTCGTTGGACTTGTGCACGATCTGGTTGATGGCGAACGGCGCGGCGGGCTTGTCGGGGTTGGCCTGGTTGTAGGCTGCCAGCGTCTCCGTGATCTCGGCCAGCCATTCGTCCAGTTGCGACGCGGGGCGCGCGTTGAGCGCCGGCATGGCACCTACCACGCCGGCCTTGCACTGCGCAATGACCAGTTTCGGATTGCTGATGATGAACAGCGGCGAGCCGATGATGGGCAGCGGCAGGTTGTTGAGCGGTGCGGGTAGACGGGACATGGCTTCTTTCAGCGGTGATGGCCTGCCTGGTGGCAGATTCTTAAGCAAATAGTGGCTGCAGCCCAGGCAGATCGTGCGTAAGAAGCTATGAAATAAGGAGCAACGTCAGTGCGGATCAGAACGCTTCCAGCGCCAGTGCCGTCACGCTTTCTGCGCCTTCGACGATGCTGTCGCGCATGCCGGGGGTTTTGGTCAGCAAATGGTCGGCGTAAAAACGCGCCGTGGTGATCTTCGCTTTCATGAAGTCGGCGTCGATGCCTTTGGCAAGTTCGCCTTGCGCTGCCAACAGCGAACGCGCCATCTGCCACCCGGCCACCACGTTGCCCGCCAGCATCAGGTAAGGCACGCTGCCCGCAAAGACCGCATTCGGGCTGGCTTTGGTGTTGTCAGCCACGAAGCCGACCACATCGACAAACGCTTCGCGCGCGGCCTTCAGACGCTTCGCCACCACCACCGCATCGGCACTGCCCTGCTTCATCAACGCTGCTTCGGTGACCTCAATCTGCGCCGCAATGGCTTTCGCGGTCTGGCCGCCGTCGCGCGAGGTTTTGCGGCCAACCAGATCGTTGGCCTGAATCGCCGTGGTGCCCTCATAGATTGTCAGGATTTTGGCGTCGCGTAAATACTGCGCTGCGCCGGTTTCTTCGATAAAACCCATACCGCCATGCACCTGAACGCCCATCGAAGTCACGTCCAGACTCATCTCGGTGCTGTAGCCCTTGACCAATGGCACCATGAATTCGTAGAAGGCGTGGTTTTGCTTGCGCACCTCGGCGTCGGGGTGATGGTGCGAGGCGTCGTACGCCGCAGCTGCGCTTGAGGCCATCGCGCGGCAGCCTTCAATGTAGGCGCGCATGGTCATCAGCATGCGTTTGACATCGGGGTGGTGAATGATGGGCACACTCGCCTTGACGGAGCCATCGACCGG
>JAYWDL010000057.1:0-2620 GCA_043779865.1 Polaromonas sp. | reverse complement strand
CCTTGGGCTTGCCGGTGGTGCCGCTGGTGTAGATGGTGTAGCTGATGGCGGTGGAGTCCAGCCATTCGCAGGCTACCCGTGCATCGGAATGCTTTTCACGCAGCTCGTTCCAGAGATGGTCGCGCCCGGCCACCAGGTCCATCGGGGCAAGCTTGCGGTCGGCCAGCAGCACGGCGGCTGGCTTGTGGCTGGACAGGCGGATGGCCTCGTCGAGCAAGGGCTTGTACGGCAGCGCCTTGCCGCCGCGCGAACCGGCATCGGCGCTGACAATGACTTTGGGCGCGGCGTCTTCAATGCGCGACGCCAGCGAGCCGCTGGCAAAGCCGCCAAACACCACGCAGTGAACCGCGCCAATGCGCGCGCAGGCCAGCATGGCAAAGGCGGCCTCGGCAATCATCGGCATGTAAATCAGCACGCGGTCACCTTTTTCGACGCCCAGCGCCCTCAAGCTGGCAGCCATGCGCTGCACTTCGCCGTGCAGGTCCTTGAAGGTGTAGGTTTTCTCGTTCCCTGTTTCGCTCGAAATGGCAATCAGCGCGGCCTGCTCGCCCCGCTCCGCCAGGTGCCGGTCCACGGCGTTGTGGCACAGGTTGGTCTGCCCGCCTTCGTACCATTGCACGAACGGCGGGTTGTCGTAGTTGCAGACGCGGTCAAAGGGCTTGTGCCAGTCAATCAGGCTGGCTTGGCTTGCCCAGAAGACATCGGGCTGGTCTATGGACTGGTGATAGAAATCTGCGTAGCTTGTCATGGGTGGTCTCCAGATTGTTTGATTTATATTTTGACCACCACGCGGCCACGGACCTTGCCCGCCATCAAGTCAGCCGCTTTTTCGGCAGCGCGTGCCAGAGGGACTTCTTCAACCATGGATTCGAGTTTCGCAGGATCAAGGTCTTTCGCCAGACGATCCCACGCCTGCTGTCGCAGCGCCAGCGGCGCCATCACGCTGTCGATGCCTGCCAGCGTCACGCTGCGCAAGATAAAGGGCATCACCGTTGCCGGGAAATCCGCACCCTGCGCCAGTCCGCAGGCCGCCACCACGCCACCGTAACGCGTCTGCGCACAGGCATTGGCCAGGGTGTGCGAGCCTACTGCATCGACTACCGCCGCCCAGCGCTCTTTTTGCAGCGGCTTGCCCGGCGCGGACAACTCGGCACGGTCCATGACGCGTGCAGCGCCCAGTTGTGTCAGGTAACTTTCTTCACTGGCCTTGCCGGTCGCAGCCACCACGGTGTAGCCCAGCTTGCTGAGCAAAGCCACCGCCACGCTTCCGACGCCGCCGGTAGCGCCCGTGACCAGCACTTCAGCCCCTGCCGCACTGGCAGGCGTCAAGCCATGCCGCTCCAGCGCCAGCACGCACAGCATGGCGGTGTAGCCGGCCGTTCCAATCGCCATCGCCTGGCGCGTGGTGAAGGCCGGCGGCAATTTCACCAGCCAGTCGCCCTGCAGGCGGGCCCGCTCAGACATCAGGCCCCAGCGGGTTTCGCCCAGGCCCCAGCCATTGTGAACAAACTTGTCACCCGCTTTCCAGCCGGTGTGGGTTGACTCCAGCACGGTGCCCGCACCATCAATGCCCGCCACCATGGGCCAGCTGCGCACCACCGGGCCTTTGTTGGTAATGGCCAGGCCGTCTTTGTAGTTCAGCGTGGAGTAGTCCACCTGTACCAGCACATCACCTGCGGGCAACTGCGATTCATCGGTGTCAGTGATCGCGGCCGAAAAGCCGGCGTCGGATTTGCTGAGTTGAAGGGACTTGAACAAGGGATGTCTCCTGATGGTGGCCGCGAAAAAGGCGGGTAAAGGACAATGGAAAGGGCGTTTGAATCATAAAAACTGAATTCTTAATTATGAACAACGGGCTTGCGGCAAGCTGACGGCTATTGGCCAGAGATGGCGAGGCACTGATGGGCGCTATCAGATTTATAGTGGCTTGCGCCCGTATCCATTGCGGTAGAGCCATTTTTTACACTGAAGACTGAATTTTTTCAGGTTCCGCTCTACAACTTTGGCCTTTTCGTATCCAATCGGCAGATATTCGAATAGATGCAAACGCCAATGACAGCAGTAGAAACACCCGGCTTCAACGCCCGCCTATGGCGACGCTTCGTCATGATCGCGCGGCCTTACTGGCACTCGGATGAACGCTGGCGTTCCAGGGGCTTGCTGGCGCTGCTGATCTTGCTGCTGCTGGGACAGACCGCCTTCAACGTGCTGTTCAACCAGGAAACGGGCGAATTCACCTCGGCCCTGGCCGCGCGCGATGCCGAGCGTTTCTGGGCCTCGATCTGGCGCTATGCGGTGATCCTTACGGCGGCGGTTCCGATCTATGCCCTGTACTACTACGTGCGCGACACGCTCGGGCTGCGCTGGCGCCGCTGGCTCACGGACCGTTTTCTGGCGCGCTATTTTCATCAGCGCGCCTACTACCGGCTCAACACCGCCGCCGGCATCGACAACCCCGACCAGCGCATCGCCGAAGACATCAATGCCTTCACCCAGAAGTCGCTGTACTTCTCGATGATCATGCTGGGCTCGGTGATCCAGCTGATCGCCTTTTCCAGCGTACTGTGGACGATCTCGCAGGGGCTGGTTTACTTCCTGATCGGCTATGCGGTGTTCAGCA
>JAYWDL010000056.1:0-7686 GCA_043779865.1 Polaromonas sp. | reverse complement strand
GGGCTTAAATTCCAGACGAGACAGCAAGGACGGTCAATACAGCGAAGGCTCACCTTCAGGCCGGGTCTTGAAGCGTTTGTGGACCCAGTAATACTGGGCCGGCATGGTGTCGATGTATTCCTGCAGGCGGGCATTCATGCGCGCGGTGTCGGCAACCGGGTCGCCGCTGGGAAAATCGGTCCAGGCAGGAAGCACCTGCACTTCGTAGCCCTCGGCCGTGAGGCGCGGCAGCAAGGGCACCACCTTGGCCCGGCCCAATCGGGCAAAGCGGGACAGCGAGGGAACGGTCGCCGTCGGTATGCCATAAAACGGCACAAACACCGATTCGTCAGGACCAAAATCCATATCGGGCAGCAAATACAGCGGCTGGCCTTCGCGCAGCGCGGCCACGATGGGTTTCACACCGTCAATACGCCCGAACAGGCGCAGGTGACCAAAGCGCTGTCGGCCCCGCAGTATCCATTGATCGACCCGTTTATTCGACTGATCGGTGTAGATGGTGGTCGAGGGCCTGGGCATCGCCAAAGCCATGCCAGCCCAGGCCGCGTCCAGTCCGACAAAATGCGGCAGAAAAATGACCGTCGGGTCGGTGCCTGCCAACTCATGCACCGCGCCAGTCAGCCGAATTCGCCGCTGTACCGACGCCTGGGGCGCATGCCACAACCAGGCCCGGTCCAGCCAGGCCTGCGAGAAACAGACAAATGTCTGACGCGCAAGCTTGCGCCGCTCAGCTTTGGACAGCGCTGGAAAACACGCCGAAAAATTGCTCATCACCACACGTCGGCGCGACCCTATCAGGGGATACAGAGCCCAGCCCAGTCCGGTGCCCAAAGCCCGTATCCAGGCCAGCGGCAAGAACGCCAGGCCTTTCATGAAGGCAATTCCGGCATCGGTGATGACATCACCTGGCCACTGGCCAAGCGCTTTCAAAAGGCTTCCTTGCGCGGCGTCTTGTAGCGCGCATAGCCCCATAAATATTGACCCGGCTGGCTGAGAATAATGGTCTCAACGGCCTGATTGATCAAGGTCACGAGATGCAGCATGCTGACGCCTGGTGTGCCGGCTTTATCAGCTTTATCGGACGCTTGCAGACCAGTCACGGCAGGCCATATTTTAAGGAAGTAACCTCGCCCGCAGGAAAGGCGTTCACAACTCACGGGCAGCAAGACTGCCCCGCTTTGCAAGGCCAACCGGGCCGCCAGCGTCATGGTGTAGGCGGGCCGGCCAAAAAATGGCGCCCAGATGCCCAGACCCTCAGGCGGGACCTGGTCGGTCAGCATCGCCACGGCGTTATTGGCCTTGAGGGTTTTGTGCATCAGGCGGATGCCGCTGAGGCTGGCGGGCACTACGGTGAGGTTCTGGCGATTGCGCGCAAGGCTTTCCAGCCTGGCCAGCCAGGCCTTGCGGGCAGGCCGGTAAATGGCGGTAATGGGTCCGTAAAGCTCGGCCAGCGCCTGCGGGCCCAACTCAAAACTGCCGCAATGCGGACCAAAGAAAATCACGCCCCTGCCCTGTGCAAAAGCCAGCTCGGCGTGTAGCTGGCCTGTTACCCGAACATTGCCCAGGCACGACTGCGAGCGCCGCCGCATCCACAGCTTGGGCAGCTCGCCGACAAAGCGCCCAGCCTCGGCAATCGCCGGCCGGGCTGCCTCAAACGGCAAGCCCGCCTGCGCCACATTGGCCCGAAAGTGGGCCCGGTAACGCGCACTCAATAGCCAGACCAGCCAGCCCAGCCCGGCGCCCAGCGTGTGCAGGACGACCAGCGGCCAGTGAGAGAAAAAACGGAATAACCAGAACATGAAAAGGGTTTTAAAGGGCAAATCAGGCCAGAACGACGGCGTCCTATAATTGCGCCTGTCGCCGAGTTACTGAACAACTTGCAGGGCGACATTAAACCAAACTGCTAAAGCGTTCGCCAAAGCACCCCTGCTGGCAACGCGCCAACAAAACTTATGGAGTGTACGCAATGGCGAACGATTTTCTCTTTACTTCCGAATCTGTCTCTGAAGGCCATCCCGACAAGGTTGCCGACCAGATTTCCGACGCCATCCTGGATGCCGTTCTGAAACAAGACCCGCACGGCCGCGTTGCCGCTGAAACGCTGACCAACACCGGCCTGGTCGTGCTGGCCGGCGAAATCACCGCTCGCCCCGAAGTAAATGTGGACTACATCCAGATTGCGCGCGACACCATCAAGCGCATCGGCTACGACAACACCGAATACGGCATCGACTACAAAGGTTGCGCGGTCTTGGTCTGCTACGACAAGCAGAGCAAGGACATCGCCCAGGGCGTCGATCATGCCAGCGACGACCACCTGAACACCGGCGCCGGCGACCAGGGCCTCATGTTTGGTTATGCCTGCGACGAAACGCCCGAGCTGATGCCCGCGCCGATTTACTATGCGCACCGCCTTGTCGAACGCCAGGCTCAACTGCGCAAGGATGGCCGCCTGCCTTTCCTGCGCCCCGACGCCAAGAGCCAGGTGACGATGCGCTATGTCGATGGCAAGCCGCACAGCATTGATACCGTGGTGCTATCGACCCAGCACAGCCCTGACCAGAGCGAAACACCAACCAAAATGAAGGCCTCGTTTATTGAAGCCGTCATTGAAGAGATCATCAAGCCGGTGTTACCCAAAGAATGGCTGCAGAATACGCGTTATCTGATCAACCCGACCGGCCGCTTCGTGATTGGCGGCCCGCAAGGCGACTGCGGCCTGACCGGGCGCAAGATCATTGTTGATACCTATGGCGGCGCCTGCCCGCACGGCGGCGGTGCGTTCAGTGGCAAGGACCCGAGCAAGGTGGACCGATCTGCCGCCTACGCAGCGCGCTATGTTGCCAAAAATATCGTTGCCGCAGGACTGGCCCGGCAGTGCCAGATTCAGGTAGCCTATGCCATTGGCGTGGCCAAGCCCATGAATGTGACGGTCTATACCGAAGGAACGGGCGTTATTCCTGACGAGCGACTGGCTGCGCTGATTAACGCAAACTTTGACCTACGCCCCAACGGCATCATCCAGATGCTGGACCTGCTGCGCCCAATTTACGAAAAGACTGCTGCCTACGGTCATTTTGGTCGTGACGAGCCTGAATTCAGCTGGGAGCGCACAGATAAAGCCGCACTGCTTCGCAGCGCAGCCGGCCTGTAATCTGCACAAACCCCATTAAGTGCCGTGCTGCTCAGTTCGCTGGCAGCACCTGCGCTTCAGCCGCGCGTATAGGGCGACTTTTCAACATGCGGGGTGATGCCCAATTCTTCTGGCACCGCGCCATCGGGTCTAGGCACTGGAATGGTTTTGTTGGTGCCTTCCTCGCCAAAATCTTTGCAGGTCCGCGGTTTGCCATGCGGTTTTGCAGGAGGTTGGGGCCTGCCCGTGCTGCCCTTTTCACTGGAATGCAGCGGATGGCTGCTGCTGGTCATGCCCTTCTCCTGCTGCAAACGGGTCATGTCACGAAACTGCCTGTATCGGTATGCCCAAGCAGCCCGGCATCCGCCGACGGCATTGAACCGTAGCCCGCAGTCACAGTAAAAGGCCAGCGGTTGCGAAGCTTCCTCGCTTCGCCCAAAGGTCTTTCGCAGCGGTTTGAAGCGTTGCGCACCGGCGCGATAATTTTTGCGTCGGAAACAAGCGAAATATCCTGGAGCATTGTCAAACCTCATTCAGCATTGAACAGAATTTTGACTTTACCGACAACAATCAATGTTTTACAGGGGTACAAGACGAAAACTGTGTAGGACAAAGCCCTGGCAGGTACTCGCGCCCCTGGACAATTTGTGTGCAGTCCTGTAAAGCTGACGAGCTTGATCCAGGAGGTCAGCCGGGATCGACTGGAGTGCGGTAGCGCAATTGCGCGCAGTTGGCGTCATAGCTCAAGCTGACGCCTTCGGCCTTTGCGAGCTCCTGCACATCGTCCCAGTCGAGGCTGCGATAGGCCTGTGTGCGTCCGCCCAGCCCGGCCAGTTCAGCCGTACCGCCTGGCTTGAGCGTGATCTTCAACTGCGTTTGGCTGTCCGTCAATTCCGCACTAACCACCACTTTGGCTGCTCCCTCGACCCTGTCCGTCAGCGCAATCAGGCTGGCCGTGAAAACGCTGCGAAGGATGCCTCGCGGCAGACTCGTTTGCATGTCTGCAGTCTGGTTGATGACGGAAAAACCGCGAAAAGAAAGCTCCGTTGTGACCAGCCTTAATGATTCTTCAATCGCGCCGTTGACGGCCACCAGGTCGTTGTCCCTGGGGGCCAGCCAGTTCATCAGGTTCAGGGACGTAGCGACTGCTTCACGGGACAAGGTGTTCAGGGCCTGGCTACTCTTGCCGAGTTGGGCCAGATCGGGGGCCGCAGCCTGCATCCGCCTTTCAAGCATGGCCGCCATCATGCCAATGGGCTGCAGCGAGCCGGCGATGTTATGACGGATGGCGGGCAGTAAGCGGCGCATGAGGGCATAGCGTGCCGCCTCGGCCAGACGCTCATTCAGGAAAGGTATATCGCTGGACATAAGGGATGCTTTTCAGGCAAATCTCAAGCTTTCAGGTTCACGATAAAGAGGCGGCGGTGCGGGAAAGCTCATCACTGTTTAGCATGTCGCGAATCTTGGTGGTCAGCTCGTCCATGGCAAAAGGTTTGGCAATCATCTCCATGCCGGGCGCCAGAAATTCCGAGCGCGCAACAGCGCTTTGCGCATAACCCGTCATGAACAGAACCGGCAGCCCCGGTCGAAGCTGGCGTCCGATTTCTGCAATCTGCCGCCCATTCATGCCCGGCAAGCCGACATCTGAAATCAACAGATCGATTTTTTGGACCGACTGAAGAATCGGAATGGCTGTCGACCCGTCCATCGCCTCCAGTGTGGTGTAGCCTAACTCGTTAAGCTCGTCGAGCACAATCATTCGGACTGCCGGATCATCTTCCACCACCAGGAGTGTTTCGCCCTCGCCTTGCAGGCGACTGACCGGTAGCGCTTTGCCTGTCTTCTGGACGACTTCATCAGGGTAACGCGGCAGGTAAAGGCTAACCTCGGTGCCCTGCCCCAGATGGCTGTGGATGCCCACATGGCCACCAGACTGTTTGGCAAAGCCGTGAATCATCGAAAGCCCCAAACCCGGAATGCTCTCGCTGTCTGGCACAGCGATCCAGGAGATGGTTTTGTAACTCCCATCCTTGTGGCGGTAACGATTTTCAAACCGCTGCGTGGTGCGCCCCAGGCTCAACCCTCTGACGTCAGCGGCAGTGCTTTGGCGGTCCTCTTCATGCACCAGGTGCGTCAACGGCCTGCCAATGAGTTCGCGCTCCTCCCAGCCCAGCAGCTTTTGCCATGCCGGATTGACCGATTTGATGATTCCGTCAAACCCTGCCACCAGGATCAGGTCAGTCGAGAGGCGCCACATGCGGTCGCGGGTTCGTTGCTCGACGCGCTGCTCCAGTGTGGCGTTCAGTTGCGCCAGCTCGGCCTGCGTGGCCTTTTGTTCTTCGATGTCGGTGTTGGATCCGAGCCACCGCGTAGCACCCTCGGACTCGATGGGCATGGCGCGCGCCAGATGCCAGCGGTAAATCCCGTCATGACGCCGCAGGCGAAACTCGGTTTCGTAGCGAGTCTTGCACTGCAGGGAATGCCGCCACTCTGCCCCCACTCTTTGCAGATCTTTCGGATGCACCAACTGAGCCCAGCCATCACCCAGCAGTTTTTCCTCGGCAAGGCCGGAGTAGTCGAACACTTTCTGGTTTAACCAGTCAAGACTACCCTCAGGGGTGGCCGACCAGACCTGGTTGGGAACGGCTTGCGCCAACACCCTAAACCTTGACTCGCTTTCCTGCAGGGTTACCTCCGCGAGCTTGCGCTCGGTCACATCCTGCACCACCCCGCGCATCCAGACAGGGTTGCCATGGTCGTCGCGCACAAACTCCGCACGTCGCGAAATCCAGCGCATCTTGCCAGTGTCCGCTCTCCTGATCCGATATTCGACGTTCAGCAATGCGTCGCCCCTTCGGCGGCTGGCTTCAGTGGAAACGACATCCGCCGACTGGGCATCGAAAAGGGGTTCCACCGTATTGGCCGGCAGCGTGCGCGAAACTGGCAAACCGAACAGCCGGCAAAACCCGGCTGAAGCAATGATGGCATTGGTTTTGATTTCCAGCAAAAAACTGCCAATACCGCCAGCCGCTTCGGTCAGGCGCAACTGGTCGGAGGTGGAATCCAGCAAAAGCCGGGTGAGTTCCTGCTCCTTGCGCAGCGCAGCCTCCTTGCCTGCAAGCGCCTGGGCAGCCATTTCCGCCTTGGCAGGCAGCATCAGGTCAAGCACGGTTTTGAGACTTTGGGGCCATGAACAAGAAGGCCCCAGCGACGTTTTTACCCAGTCCATTGAACGGATCAGGCCTGCCTCCTCGCCTGTGCAGACGGGCCATGGGCCGGGCAGCTTACTCAAGCTCATGCCATGCTCCTTCCTGGCAAGGTTGGCACACGCTGATGGCAGGGTAGTCTTTTAGAAGGCGTTGCATGGCCGCCTGAAAGCGCCAGGATGAATCGTGAAAGAACTTCATGGATACCGAAACTGGAAGGGGTGATCACAAGGGTAATACCAGCGCTGCGCGCCAACAAGACCCGGACTGACAAGCTGCAACGCAAACCTGAATAATATCAGCGCTGTGATGTGGCTTGGGCTGTCGCAAAGCACATCGGATCTGCTGAATTAACCCATCGCCCTGTCAATTAACCCATCGCCCTTGAAAAAGGATCCGATTGCCTCTATCATTAGCACTCGACGGTAAGGAGTGCTAACAAGCACCTTCAGACCACCAGGTTGAAAGGCATCCATTTCTTTGTGGGTGCTTTTGATTTTTCCCAAAACCATTGTTTTAAACAAGGAGCTTTTCATGAACCTTCGTCCTTTGCACGACCGCGTGATCGTCAAACGCGTGGAAAACGAAACCAAAACCGCCTCTGGCATCGTCATTCCTGACAGTGCTGCTGAAAAGCCTGATCAAGGCGAAGTGCTGGCTGTCGGTCCAGGCAAGAAAAATGACAAAGGCGAAATCAGCGCCATGGGCGTGAAGGTCGGCGACCGTGTGTTGTTCGGCAAATACAGCGGCCAGACCGTCAAGGTCGATGGCGACGAATTGCTGGTCATGAAAGAAGAAGACCTGTTTGCAGTGGTTGAGAAGTAATTTTTCGTCTTCTTCAATATTGCTACTTTTTTAATAGCTGCTCAGGCATGTGTGACGTGCGCAAGCAAGCTACTTATTCATAAATTTTAAGGAATCTGCATCATGGCAGCAAAAGACGTAATTTTCGGCGGCGAAGCCCGCGCACGCATGGTTGAGGGTGTGAACATCCTGGCCAACGCCGTCAAGGTAACCCTGGGCCCCAAAGGCCGTAACGTGGTGCTGGAGCGCTCTTTCGGCGCCCCTACCGTGACCAAGGACGGTGTGTCCGTCGCCAAGGAAATCGAACTCAAGGACAAGCTGCAGAACATGGGCGCGCAGATGGTCAAGGAAGTGGCTTCCAAGACCTCTGACATCGCAGGCGACGGCACCACCACGGCCACCGTGCTGGCCCAAGCCATTGTTCACGAAGGCATGAAGTACGTTGCCGCCGGCATGAACCCGATGGACCTGAAGCGCGGTATCGACAAAGCGGTGCATGCCCTGGTCGAAGAGCTGAAAAAAGCGTCCAAAGCCACCACCACG